>CAUUSE010000011.1:0-20448 GCA_963547725.1 uncultured Candidatus Saccharibacteria bacterium
CATTCATATATGAGAGAAATTGAGATAAAAGTTAGATTGCAAGATAAAGAAGGGTTGCTGGCTGCGCTGGCGGCTAAGGGTGTTGTTCTCAGCGAGCCAGTGCATCAGCGCGATCAAGTGTTTGGTCTGCCGGGAGGATCTGGTGGTGATGGCAATACAGCGCCTTGGTTACGGGTGCGTACCGAGACGCGTGGACAAGGTGAAGATGCAACAAAGCGGGCGTTATTCACTTTCAAACGATCAGTGACCGGGCAGCTGGATAGTATTGAGCATGAAACAGAAGTTCGCGATCCAGATGCCATGATCGCTATCGTTAAGGGTCTAGGCTTTGTGGCGTTTTCGGATATGTTAAAGATTCGCCAGACTGGTAAGCTGAATGACATAGAAGTGTGTGTCGATTCAGTGGAGGGCTTAGGTGACTTTATGGAATTGGAGCAATTAGCCGATGAGGATGCTGACCCTACCGCTATAGTCAATGGTTTGTGGCGCGAGATGGCTGAGTTGGGGATTAGTAGCCGTGACGATGAGGTGACTGATGGCTACGATATCCTGATGAAGAAGTTGAGGGCGCAGTAAAGACACTCAATTATCTTAACTGAGGTGACTCGCTTGGCATTTTACAGTCCATCACTCCTCCTGCTATAATAACCACATGCATATTATTCTTGGTGGGACGAGTGGGCTTGGACTGGAGATGGCGCGGCAGCTCAGAGAAAGCGGTAAGCGCGTGCTGGTGCTAGGGAAGACACATAATACCCAGGAGCACGGCGAAGGTTTCTCGCTGGATGTGTATTATCCCGAGCAAGTAGCGATGGCGTCAGCGCGGATTGAGCAGATTCTGGGCGGTGATGCTATTGAACAATTTGTGTGGGCGGCGGGCTACGGCTGGCGTGGTGATTTCGAGGATCAGCCTGATGCGCGCTCCATGGCAGAAGTGAATTTTGCTGGCCCGTTGCCGTTGGTACAGTGGGCGTGGCATAGGATGGCGCAGCAGCGGATACGTTCTACGCTGACGGTGATTGGCTCAACCAGCAGCATCAAAGCTCGCGGGGACGAAGCGGTGTATGTAGCGACCAAGCATGCCCAGGCGGGGCTGGCGCGTAGCTTGGCCCTGCAGGCAGACGAGCAGCATTTACCGATTCGCGTAGCGCTATTCTTTGCCCGGGGCGATGAAAACGCCGTTTTGGCAAGGGCGTCGGCCGGATGATTATGCCTTTTTCAACGACCCGGCCAAGGTGGCTGAGCATATATTGACCGCCGTTAACACACAGTACCAGACATTCCTCGAATGGCCGCTACCAAAGGGCACGTTGGTCTAACCTCGCTGAAGTGCTATAATGCGGGCATGACATACGAATTGAGTAGAGAATATTTCGGAGTAAAAATTGTAGTAATTGGCGGCGGAACTGGTAGTTTCACGCTGCTGTCGGGTCTGAAAAAATATACCCACAGCATCACGGCGCTGGTCAACATGGTTGACGATGGCGGCTCGACAGGCATGCTGCGCGATGAGCTGGGTGTGTTGCCGGCGGGTGATGTGCGGCAATGTCTGGTGGCGCTGAGTAGTTCGCCAAAGGTGCGCGACCTGTTTAATTACCGGTTTGACGAGGGTAGTATGAAGGGGCATGCATTTGGTAATTTGTTCATGGCGGCGCTGGAAAAGATGACGGGGAGTTTTTCGCAGGCAGTCGAGACAGCCAGCGAGGTGCTCGGCGTTAACGGACGGGTGTTTCCGATTACGCTGGATGATACCAAGCTATCGCTGAGGCTGCGTGACGGCACAGTCGTCGAGGGCGAGCATGCTATTGAGGTGACGAATATTCCAGGCGATGAGCGGCCGTGGCTGGAACTCAGCCCGCCAGCAACGATTAATCCGCATGCTCGGCAAGCGATTCTGGATGCTGATCTCGTGGTGGTAGCGCCAGGGTTATTGTATGGTAGTTTGGCGCCAGCATTACTGGTGCGCGGTGTAACGCGGGCTTTGGCTGAGACCAAGGCTAAGAAGGTCTATGTCTGTAATCTAGTGACCAAGCCGACGCAGACCGATGGCTTTACGGTGGCGGATTTTGTTGACGAGATCGAGCGGTTTGCTGGGGTGAGCATGGATTATGTACTGTATAACAATTATCGTCCGCCACAGGCACTGCTTGATAAATACGCGCACAATGGTGAATATTTGGTGGAATGGGACGAGGCGGAGCTCAAGAAAAAGCATTACTACGCCTCGGGTAAGCACCTGATCGCTAATGGCATTCGTCACCATAATAAAAAGGCCGATCTGCTGGCGGCACTGCGCAGCCTAATTCGTCACGATAGCGATAAAATCGCGCGAGAACTAATGAGGATTTACTTTTCATGAGTTTGAAGTTAGTTCTTGATCTTGATCGCACCTTGTTTCGGACAAGTGATTTGGACGAGGCAGAGTGGGGGCTGCTTGGGCAGCAATTTGGCATTGACAGCGAGGCAGAGCTGGCGCGGCGGACGGACTTTCATGTGCGTGACGAGAAAGCCTATTATTATGATTTTGTGGCGCACGTACGGGCGGCAGGACTTGGTGAGGAAACAGTGTTCGCGTTTCTCCTCCAGTCAGAGCTGGCTGATGGGCGAATGGAGTATGACGGAGTGGCTGAGCTGGTGGCGTGGGCCAGGCAGCGCGGAACGGTACATGTCCTGACCTATGGGCCGGTGAACTACCAGCGGTTCAAGGCGGCGCTGTGTCCGTCGCTTGAAGAGGTAGAGATTATCACTACCTTACAGTCGAAAAGTGATTATTTCCGTGAGCAGTGTCCGACTGGTGAGGTATGGATGGTTGATGATAAGCCAATCGGCAGCGAGCTGCCTGATGGTGTGCGGTTTATCCAGACGGCGGGATATAACGACATCGCGGCGCCGGAGGATCCAGCGTGGCCAGTGGCGACGGCATTGAGTCAGATCCCTGAGATAGTGGATAGGTATGAACTTTCCAATTGATCAGTTGCCTGAGCTGCTTGATACGCCGAGTTTTGTATACTCGCGGCGGATGCTACGGGAGCGGGCCCAGCAGGCGCTGGCGTGCCAAGTGCCGTTTGGCTTAACGGTGCGTTATGCGGCCAAGGCAAATTCGCACCCCGAAATTATACGGCTGTTTGATGAGCTGGGGCTGCAATTTGATGCCAGCTCAAGCTACGAGGCGTTGCTGCTACTCGAACGAGGAGTGAGCGGCCCAACGATCAGCCTCTCCAGCCAGCAGCCGGCGCACAACCTCAATGAACTGCTCCAGGCTGGCGTGCGCTACGTGGCGACGTCGCTTCATCAATTAGAGTTGTTTGCGGCGAGTCCATACCGCCCAGGTACGGTCGGCCTGCGGCTCAATCCTGGCATGGGCTCGGGGCATAATAATCGGACGATGACCGGTGGGGTTAATTCTAGTTTTGGCTTGTGGCATGCCTATACCGAGCAGGCAGTGGAGCTAGCGAGGCGTCACGACATAACGATTGATCGGCTGCATATTCACATCGGCTCGGGTGCTAATCCGCGGTTGTGGGGCGAGGCAATGGATGCGGCGCTAGCACTCGTCAGGCGACTGCCGGATGTGACCAGTTTAGACATTGGCGGTGGCTTTAAGGTACATCGATTCGGTGACGAGCAGGAGGCGGATCTGGCGGTCATTTGCGAGGTGTTTTCTCAGAAATTAGCTCAGTTCGCTGAGGAAACGGGGCGGCAATTACACCTAGAAATTGAGCCAGGAACGTGGTTGGTGGCGCACGCTGGTGTGTTGGTGGCGGAGGTGGTAGACATCGTTGATACTGGTGCGGATGGTCATACGTTTTTGCGCCTCAATACCGGCATGAATGACATCACGCGGCCGGGGATGTATGGCGCGCAGCACGAGATGGTGGTATTGTCGGGTCGCGAGGAGCAGCGGGAGTACATCGTAGTAGGGCATTGCTGCGAGACGGGCGATATCTTGACACCGGCACCCAGCAACCCAGAAAATCTCGCATCGCGACGACTAACTCAGGCGGAGATTGGTGATAAGCTAGTGATCTTTGACGCGGGGGCGTATTGCCAGAGCATGTCGCTGAAACAGTACAATGCGTATCCGGATGCCGGCACCTATTTTATTGACTAAATTTAATTCATCTGTTATAATAGCCCAGTTTGACAACGGACTGGATTATGAGTGAATTATGTTCTTTGCGCAATGAGCAGTTAGAGCTGGGCGCGCCACAAAAGAAATTTGAGATCGATCTTGAACGTCCATCTCTTGAGTTTTCTTTTCAGTTGGCACTTGAGGAGTATTTTAGGGGTGAAGGCGTGAATGAACGAGAGGATCTGGTGGAGCATGCCGAGCGAACGATGGAGCTGGTGGAGGAGTTTGCTGGTTTGAAACTACCGCCCGAGGCAATCCATGCCGTGCTGCTGCATGACGTGGCTGACCGCTTTCACAACAGAGATAGCCAGAAGTGTACACCGGAACGTCGACAGGCTGCCGGCTTGGCTCTGGCCGATGTATTTACGAATCCTAAGATTGATATGACGTGTGCACAGGTTTCATATGTAGCATCGCTCATAGCGGACTTTATTGCAGTAGAAGAGGCTTCTGGCCGGCACCGACTAAAGGTGGCTAATACTATTCCTGAAAATATCAGAGAGATTATCACGGATCGTTACGAAGGTTCGGTACCGGCTGAAGCATGGCGGCAGATCGAGCCATTTGTTGATGTGGAGCAGATGGCTGAGTTTTTGGATAAGACCAATATTGAGGCGGTGATTATCAAGGCCTGTGAGCTACTCGACAATATGCGCTATCCGTCATCATCGCGTGAGTCTGCCAAACTGCAGGATGTCTTGGAGGCGGAGTCGTTCTATGCGCCGCTGTGTGAAGTGATGGGGTTTGACGGGCTGGCGGCAAGCTTGCGTTCACAAGCGCATATCATTCGACTGGAGGGGCAGGGCGAGCGTAAGCTCATCGAGGAGATCCGTGAGCAGTATGAGAAAACTCGCCAGGTTGGTGTCCGCAATTTAGTTAATACAATTTTTGGTACTGAGGAAGTTGTGACTGAAGCAGTGGTCGGTTTGCGTAGCGAAGCATCATGCCCGAATCGGTCGATTCACATTGGGGATTTCTTAGCACAAAACGGTAAGGAAGTAGAGGGAAAATATCGCCTGAAAACCGTGGGGTCGTGGGCGGCCAAGGTGCATGAAGCTCGTCAGAATGGTAAACCAGAGTATACGCCAATGGACGTACTCGGCCTGACCGTTATATCAGATACGGTAGCGGATCAGGCGCGTGATTTTGTGGAGTTTTTGCAGCGGCGAATTGATATGAACCCAGCGTTTCAGCTGAAAAAGGCCGCCAGTAAATCCAGTGCCATTTGTGTCCATGGTACGGTGGATTATGTTACTACCGTTCGCCGGGAGATGGAGCAACGCGGGCTTGATACAGAGCGCTGCGAGTTTGTGGTCCAGGATGCTGAAAGTGTGCAGCAGCGCGGTCAGAAATATCAGGTTTCCAAGACGACTTTCCTGATGGATTATCCAGGGCTAGACAAGGGCGTGCCGGTCGAAGTGCAGTTTGTCACCGAGGATGAGCGTCGGCGATCGCGGACGGGAGAGGTGGCGCACATTATTTATAAATATATTCGTCAGCTGGAGCGGCAGCGCCCAGTCTCTGATGAAGATAAACATTCCATTGCTCAAACGATGTCTCAGCTGCTCAAGCAGATCCACCAGCGGCGCGACTATGCCAGCCATGATCTCATGGTAAACGAGCGTTCAACTCCGGCGCGTGATGCGTTGCTGGAGGATTTGTGGCATTTCCTGCAGTATGAACTCGCCTAGGCTCGGCAATCTATGTATAATCAGAATATGACAATTTACTACACTGACGGTTCGACTAGCCCCAATCCCGGCCCGGGCGGCTTCGCGGTGATCAAGGATCTTCAGCCGTGGATCTTGGGCTCCGAGGACGGCGAAACGACCAATATTCGCATGGAAGGCAAGGCGCTGATTACGGCGCTGCGGGACGCGGACGGTGCACCGTGCGTGATTTATACTGACAGCGAATTTTGGATCAATGTGGTGACCAAGTGGGCGCCAGGCTGGAGGCAGCGCGGCTGGACAAAGAAGGGTGGCGAGATTAAGAACCTGGATATCGTACAGGAATTATACGAGTTATATGTGCAGTCGCAGGCGGAACTCCGCTGGGTGCGTGGCCACGAGGGCGACGAGGGTAATGAGTTGGCGGATCAGTGGGCCAATCGGGCACGGCTGGGCGAGCGGCTATAATTGACAATAGTATAAAAATATGATAGCATCAACGCATGTCTTGTAAAGATAAAATGCCGCAGCATGTTCAATTTGATTTAACAACTTTCTTTGAGTTCCCCGAGCTGCCCTCGATGGCGAGAATTGGTGTGATAACTGCAATGGAATGCAAGGATGATTTTCTGTGTGTTAGGGGGGCGTGAGCGATGGTGGTCTTCATGATACATTAGCAGCTAAAGTTGGTCCAACTGAAGATAAGCTTATGCGATTGCCGCCTGAAATGTATTCAGAGACGGGTACGGTATCAGGATGGAATACGCCAACAGCAAAGAACGATAAATTGGGTTTCGTAGTCGGTCAGATTGATGGAACTGAGCGATTAGAGTCAATTTTTGGGCGCCAAGAGACAGACCGGTGCTTGGAAATGGCCGCATTGGCGCTTGGCATTCTATTGACAGGGAGTCCGGAAAAATTGGAACGTTTTAATAATCCACACGAATTAGTGTTTGGATCTAAGTTACTAGCGCAGGCGCGACGTAAAATTGGTAACCGAATTTTTGGATAAGCATCAATCTAGCTACTTGGGTCAAAAATTGCTATAATTACCCTCATGGAAGAAGTGAGGGAAACGACTGATATTTTTTTGTGGGCCAATCAAACTGATGCGAAAAAGAATGACTTACAGATTGAGCTGTTTTTGTTTAATAAAAATTACACGCCGTATTTTATGCCTTTGAAGGGCGATGTTGAGCAGCAGCTCCGGCCGTTATTTTTGTTTGATTATATCAATCACGTTAATTTAGGCGCCGGTACTGGCCTTAGCGTGCGGGATTATGAACTGAGCGAAGCGGAAGACAACGTGCTGCTGCGGACGGATCTCGGCAAGGTTGGCCGGGCGGAAACCTTGATTCATTTGATTGAGAATGAGCGTGGCGATATCGTAGAGTTTTCGGAAACTGAGCATGAGTTTAAGCGAATGAAGGGCGTGCTTGCGCGGTTTACTGATCCAAATGATCCAGAAAAAGTCTTTTACACGGCTAAGTTAATTCAGCAGGGACAGACGCTCAAAAGTACACTGGCGTGGGAGTTTTCTGACGGTAAGTTTGGCACATTTAAGGCGGAAGTCGGCTTTAAAGTGCCGGATGATAACCAGGTACTGATCATCGGTCAGGATATTTTTGCCTTCAATCCTTCGAAATTTGAGCGCATGTTTGGCTATGAATACAAGAAGCAAGTGATTGCCGATAAGAAGGTGGCGGAAATTGAAAAGGAATACAAATTGAGTTTCCCTGAAGGGTTGGATTTGAACGCACTGGTCAAGGAACGCAAAAAGACCATCAATAAACTACAGAAATTGGAGATCGGCGAGGTCAAGCAAGAGCAGGTGCTGGACTATGCTGACGAGATGCAGTTGGAGCTGATGAGCGATGATAACGGCGCGATTATCATTATGGATGGTAATGACCTCGACATGTTCGTGAACTTGATCAACGAGGACTACATTGAGAGTAAAATTACCGGCAAGCGCTACGAAATTAAGTCGAAAAAACTGCTGGGCGAGCCTGAGGGCGAACCGCCACGAGGTTAACTATGGATCAAGAATTGGCGCTGGCGATTTTGATGAGCGGTCGGTCGGCGCTGCTGACGGGTGCGGCTGGTACGGGCAAAACGCACCTGCTGAACACGTTTATTGCACAGGCGCGTGACCAGGGTAAAAAGGTGTCGGTAACAGCGACGACGGGCTTGGCGGCGACGCACTTGGGCGGCAATACCATTCACAGTTGGAGCGGCATTGGCGTTAGCGATCACTTGGCGAACAACTTTTTTGATCGGCTGTCAAAAACGCGGCGTGAGGTGATTACCAAGACTGATGTGCTGGTGATTGATGAGATTTCCATGCTGCATGATTTCCGGCTGGACATGGTTGATCTGGTGCTGCGTGGTGTCCGGGAAAACGACCAGCCGTTTGGTGGCGTGCAGCTAGTGATGAGCGGTGACTTTTTCCAATTGCCGCCAATCAATCGTCCGGGCGAGCAGGGCGGCGGCTTCGTGGTGTATTCGGAAGCGTGGCAGGAATTGCAGCCGGCGGTGCTGTATTTGGAACGGCAATACCGGCAAAATGACGAGCAGCTGCTAGAGATTTTGACGGCGCTGAGAAATGATAATATTAGGCGGCATCACGCCGAGGCACTGCTGGCACGGACGGAGGTCCAACCGCCTGACGGTGACATTACTGAACTACACACCGTCAATGTTGATGTTGACGCCATCAACAGCCAGAAGCTGGCGGAGCTGGCGGGCGATGAGCGGACGTATCAGCAGACGACGACGGGTTCAAAGGTATATGTCGAGAGTCTGCAGCGGTCAGTGCTGGCGCCGAGCGAACTTGTGTTGAAGTTGGGTGCATTGGTGATGGCGGTGAAAAATTCGCCGCAGAAATTGTATGCCAATGGCAGTATCGGCACGGTGGTGGATTTTGAGCCGCTGACGGATTATCCGATCGTGGAGTTTCGTGACGGCCGGCAGGTGACGATGGTACCGGATGTGTGGGAGCTGCGTGACGGTGAGCGTAAGCGGGCGAGTATCTCGCAGGTGCCACTGCGCCTCGCGTGGGCTATCACCGTGCATAAAAGCCAAGGTATGACGCTGGACGCGGCAAAAATTGACCTGAGAAAAGCGTTTGTCGAAGGTATGGGTTATGTGGCGCTTAGTCGGGTGCGTGATCTTGATAATTTGTATCTTTATGGCATCAACCGCAAAGCGTTGGAAGTTTCTTCTGACGCGTTGGCGATTGATGAGGTGCTGCAGCGGGCAAGTAGTGAAGCGGCCGAGCATTATCGTCCGATGTTGGAGGAAATGAAGCGAAAACAGTCAATGCCGAAAAAATCCGGTAAATCGTCCAGCTGGCAGCAAAAAATTGCCAAAATGCGCGAAACCTATCCCAAAGCCTATATGCCGTGGGAAAAAGCCGACGACAACACCCTCAAACAGGAATTTTTACAGGGCGCAACTATCCAGCAGCTTAGTCAAAAACTCGGCCGTCACGAAGGCTCAATTCGCATGCGACTGCAGAAGCATTTTGGGGAGGATGTGGTGCAGTAGCCCCAGGCTGGCAGATGAGCTGATAACTTGGTATAATATACATTGATGACAACGAAGCAATCTGAACGCATCGTGTTTCCAAAGAAGTTTTTATGGGGTGCAGCGACGTCGGCACATCAGGTCGAGGGCGGCCTGGTGAATCAGTGGACGACGTGGGAGCTCGAGCATGCCAAGCGGCTGTCCGTGCAGGCGCCGCATCAATTTGGTGATATTGACAGCTGGCCGCGCATCAAAAAAGAGGCGACCAGGCCGGACAACTACGTATCGGGGCGGGGTGTCGATCATTATCACCGCTACGAGGAAGATTTTGCG
Organism: uncultured Candidatus Saccharibacteria bacterium; assembly: GCA_963547725.1. Classification (GTDB taxonomy): domain Bacteria; phylum Patescibacteriota; class Saccharimonadia; order Saccharimonadales; family Saccharimonadaceae; genus Nanosynbacter. The sequence continues at coordinate 9,664 of CAUUSE010000011.1, forward strand.
ATTCTCAAGAGTCTCAACATGAATGCCTTTCGGTTCTGTATCGAATGGGCACGAATTGAGCCGCAGGAGGGCGCGTGGGATGCGGCGGCGATTGCCCACTATCGGACGTATCTGCGGACGCTGAAAAAGATGGGTATAACACCGGTGGTGACGCTGTTCCATTTTACGCTGCCGGAGTGGTTTATGGCCAAGGGTGGTTTTGAAAAGCGGCGCAACATCAAATATTTCGTATATTATGTCGAGAAAGTTTTGAGCGAGCTAGGGCGCGATATCGAGTGGATTGTGACCATTAACGAGCCGACCGTGTACGCTGGCGAGAGTTATCTCGAGGGACATTGGCCGCCGAATAAAACTTGCAAACGTGATTTACTGCGCGTACTCTATAACCTTGTTGTGGCACACAAAAAAGTTTACAAATTGACACGTGCTCGCAAAAAGTGGAAAGTGTCGATGGCACATCATCTGATCTATTGTTATCCTGGCGATGATGCGATTCTCAGTCGTGCTAGTGCGCGGGTGGCACATTATTTCCTGAATACGTGGGCACTGCGTCGAGTGCGGCGGCATAGTGATTTCTTGGCGATCAATTATTACTTTGCGCGGCGGATTTATGGCTATCGAGCGCATGACCCGTATCTGAAGGTCAGTGATCTTGGCTGGGATATGCAGCCGGATAAATTGCAGTATCTACTGGAGGACGTGGCCGAGTGCTATCGGTTGCCAATTATGATTACCGAGAATGGGCTGGCGGATGGTACTGATAGCCAGCGGCAGTGGTGGCTGACCGAGACGATCAAAGCGATGCACGAGGCGCTCAAACATGACGTCAAGCTAATCGGTTATTTGCACTGGAGCCTGCTTGACAATTTTGAATGGGACAAGGGCTATTGGCCAAAGTTTGGCCTGGTGGCAGTCGATCGGCAGACCATGGCCCGGACGGTGCGGCCAAGCGCGCGCTGGTTTGCGGCGGTGATCAAGAAGCTGCGGAAGTAGTGATTAATTCCGTATAACTCGTTAGGCGCAGTGTAGGGCGGTACGCTAGGGAAAGTAGCGCTTCGCTAGCATACCGCACTACTAGACTTTTCCACAAAACCGTGGAAAAGTTTTTGTTTAGTAGGGAAATGGGTAGAAAGTGGGTAAAAAGGCTTGCATGTGGGTAGTTGTGGGTAGTATAGTGGAGGTAGTGGAACGAACGTTGGCGGGTAACACCAACCAAAACAAACATCCACTACGAAAAAACCAACTAATCTACCACGGAGGAAGGACGACGTGCAGACAGATTACTTTGAGCGAAAGTTGGACGACAAGCGGCGCTTGACGATCCCGGCCGAGCTCAGGGCAGAGTTTGCATCCGGCGTCGTGCTGACTCGCGGGTTTGGCAAATACCTTCACTTATATCCACAGCAAGTCTGGGATCGGGAAGTGGAGGGCGCGCTGACTGGAAGTATTCTGGATGAGCGCGTGGCCGACCTAAATGTCAAGTTCCGCCGCGGTAAAACCGCCTCGGCGCTCGACCAGAAACAGGGTCGGGTGACGATTGAGCAGCATCTACTCGACTATGCTGGCATTGACCGGGAAGTCGTGGCGGTGCGAGCGGGCGCGTATTTTCGGCTAATGGCGGCTGAAAATGCGGGTTGATTAGCTGGGGTTAGTACTTTAACAACTTGAAAACCTCTCGAGATCAACTATCTGGGTATTTGAAGACGGCAGGTGGCAATTTGCTCCACGATAAAAACGGCAACGTTCTTTCCTCAAAACACCTCCCAAAAAACTCCACCTCACACATAAGTCTCTTTTGGAAACTATGGTTGTCACTGACAATCATCACATTTCCACTCTTAAGACAACAAAAACAAACAAAACACAAATACAAAACAGCCAGAATTAAATATCCAGTTAGGTGATCTCGAGCATTGCTATACGTTGTGGTGTCAGCCGCGGCGATTTGTCGAGATTTACTTCTCTTTACGCGCCAGGCGACTCAAGGTCGCTTGGGCTGCAATCGCTGTACGGAGATAAATCTCGAAAATCTTGCACCTGACTGCTACAATAAAGCAATGATGAGTATTAAAGAACATCCACCACAGTCGGAAGCGCTTCAAGTGAGCGAACCGATTCATGTTCCCGTACTCCTGGAGGTGACCTTGGATAGGTTGCGGCCAGCTACGGGCGAGAGTTATCTCGACCTGACGGTTGGCTACGGCGGCCATGCCAGGGAATTCTTAAGAAGGACGGATAATTACTTGGGCGCAGTGCTGGTTGACCGCGATGATAACGCGATTAACACACTGGGCGATTTGGCTGAAAAAGGCGCCACGCTAATTCACAAGGATTTTGTGAGCGCAGCGCGGGATTTGGTCAAGCAGGGACGTACATTTGACGTGATTTTGGCTGATTTGGGGGTGTCGTCACCGCAGCTTGACAGAGCAGAGAGAGGTTTTTCGTTTCGGTTTGACGGGCCGCTGGATATGCGGATGGATAATCGGACGGAAACTACGGCAGCGGATATCGTCAATTCGTATTCGGTTGATGAGCTGACGCGGTTGATGACTCGTTACGGCGAGGAAAGTCCCGGGCGGGCTAGGCGAATTGCGCAGGCAATTGTTGGTGCCAGGCCGATTCGGGGAACGACCGAGCTGGCTGATCTGATCAAGCACACTGTCGGTCGCGGCGGGATGAAACATCATCCGGCGACTCGCACCTTTCAGGCACTGCGCATTGAAGTCAATCACGAACTTCGGCTGATTGAAGAATTATTGCCGCTACTGCCACGCCTCCTTAACCGGGGCGGGCGCGTTGGGATAATTAGTTTTCATAGTCTGGAGGATCGATTGGTCAAGCGATATTTCTGGGAGCAAGCGGCTGCTGGCTACGAGGCCGAGCTGAGAGTCTCAGAGAAAAAACCGGTGTCTGGAACAGAAGATGTTCACAATCCGCGCAGTCGAAGCGCTCAGTTTCGCTACGCCGTGAAAACATAAACAAAAAGAAGGAGGGCGACACCATGCCAATCCACATCAAAGTACAATTCCAGGACGCAGAAGCAGCTGAGACCGTTGCGGTACGCCGCGGCTAATAAGCTCGCTTGATAGTTTTCCCGGAAAAAGTATGCAAGCTCGGCGGCTCGCTCTTTCGCGATAAGGGCGAGCCGACCGGCTGTGTTTTCCTGTGTCTTTATGACGCGCCACCAAAAGCATTAAACCGTAACAAATTAAACACACACAGAAATTATTTATGCACACACGCTCAACCACCACATTTACTCCGCGTCGTCCTGGGCCGCAGCTTCGCCGTAACCAGAACGCCACCCGTTTTCGATCACAGACCAAGCTCGGGCCAGTGGCGCATACGGTGTTGGTGGCGCTGATGATTATGGTGTTGGGGCTGGTGTACTTGACGCAGGCGACCAAGACGACGGCCTATGGTTATGAGGCGGAGGGGCTGGATTCGCAGTTGAATGAGCTGGCGACGAAAAAGTCAGAGTTAGAGGTGCAGAATGCGCGGCTGACGGCGCTCGAAAAGGTCAAGCACAGCAATGTTGCATCGGCGATGAAAACACCGGCGCAGACGAACTACGCTCGCTAGCCTGGGGGTAAAAGTGGTACAATAGGACAAGCGGTATGAAACGTCACTTAACGCAATCTCGAACCGGCGTACTCGCTATCATTCTGTTGGGGATGATGGCGATTTTTGTGGTGCGGCTGTTTTATCTACAGATCATCAAGCACAGCGAATACGTGTCGCTGGCTCAGGCCAGCCAGCAGCGGCACTTCGTCATTCCGGCCGAGCGCGGCAAGTTATATATGATGGATGGCGGCGCGCCCGTTCCCGTGGTGCTTAACCAAACGGTCTATACGGTGATCGCTGATCCGCAGACGGTCAAGCAAGAGCAGCGTCAGCAGATTGTCGCGGCGCTACAGGAAATTGCCGGTGGCGAGGTAGTGAGTGACGCGGCCAAGCGGCTGGAGCGCACCACCTCTCGCTACGAGGTGCTGGCGCGCAACATCACGCGCACGCAGGCCGAGAAGTTAAAGACCAAGGATTTTGTCGGTATCTTGTATCAAAAGGGGTCGATTCGCAACTATCCGGAGGGGCAGCTGGCAGCGCAGGTGCTAGGCTTCGTGAATGCTGAGGGCAAGGGTCAGTACGGGGTTGAAGGGGCGCTGAATGATAGGCTGAAAGGCCGTGATGGCTTGCTTAAAACAGTGGCGGACGTGCGTAATGTGCCGCTGACGCTGAGTAAGGACAACGTGCGCGTTGAGGCGAAGTCGGGCGAGAATGTGGCGCTGTCGATTGATCGCAATGTGCAGAGTCACGCCGAAGAAGCGCTCAAACGAGGGATCGAAAAGGCCGGCGCGACCGAGGGTAGCGTGATAGTGATGAATCCGAATAATGGGCAGGTGCTAGCGATGGCTAATTATCCGACGTATAATCCAGCCGAGTACGCCAAGCAAAAAAACGCAGCAGTGTTTAGCAACGCGACGACGATGCTGCCGTTTGAGCCGGGCTCCATTGTCAAGACGTTCAGTATGGCGACGGGGATTGATAAGGGTGTGGTGACGCCGCAGTCAACGTACTCGAACACTGATTGTACTGAGGTGGGGGATCGGAAAATGTGTAATGCTCTAAGGGGGCTTGGCGGCATGACGAGCATGCAGAGTGCGTTTAATAATTCGCTCAATGTCGGCATGATCACGATTGCGCGGCGGCTGGGCGATGGATCGACGATCACCCTGGGTGCGCGGCAGACGCTGTATGAGTATTATCACGACAAATTTGGGTTCGGTGAGGCGACGGGGATTGAGCTAGCGGAGGCGCCGGGGCTACTCTATACGCCGAATCGGCCGGGGGCGGAGGTGAATTACGCGAATATTACGTTTGGGCAGGGTATGAATGCGACGATGGTGCAGGCAGCCAGTGCGTTTTGTTCGGTGGTGAATGGCGGGCAGTATTTTCGGCCAACGGTGGTAGCTGGAACGGTGGATGCGAATGGTGGTTTGAGATTTTCGGCTGCTTCACCACTGCGCAGGACTATTTCTGAGCAGTCATCAGCCACGATGCGGGGCATGTTGTCGACGGCGCGGGCGGTCCTCAATCAGCGTATGCCCGATAAAGACAGGCCGGGCTATGATGTCGGCGGCAAGACTGGTACCTCAGAGACGCTGATCAATGGTAGCTATACCATGGACGAAACAGTAGCGACGTATATCGGCTATGGTGGCGCAAATCGCCCCGAGTATGTCATAATGGTACGTGTCGCGGCGCCTGGCAAGCGCAAGAACTTACAGGGTAACATTCACGCTGCACCAATTTTTACTGATATCTCCAACTGGATGATTGATTATATGAAATTAGCACCGAAGGGATAGCCATGGCAACTGCTTTACAAACAATGACCAACGAATTGACACACGTATTTTTGCTCAGTGTCGGGGCGTTCTTATTGGCGATGTTTCTGACGCCGATTTATACGTTTTTTGCCTATCGGTATCGGTTTTGGAAGCGGCAGCGCTCGGAGAGTACCGACGGTAAAGAGTTGAAGGTTTTTGCTAAATTCCAAGCGGCAAAATTGCGGCGAAATATTCCAACAATGGCTGGAATTATCGGTGTTATTTCGATTTTTGTGGTGACGTTCTTTTGTAATTTAGATCGAGCGCAGACATGGCTGCCACTCGCAGCGTTGATTGGCGGTGCCGCGGTTGGGCTTATTGATGATGTTATTAATCTACGCGGGCTGGGTGGTGGTGCAGCCGGCTTACGTAGTCCGGTGAAATTTGCGCTGATTATGCTTATCGGCATCGTCCTTGGCTGGTTTTTCTATGTCAAGCTGGGCGTGGCCAGCTTCCATGTACCGTTCATGGGTGACGTGGCGATTGGTTGGCTGATCATCCCACTGTTTGCCTTTGCAGTGGTGGCGACTGGTAACGCGGTTAATATTTCTGATGGTATGGACGGACTGGCTGGCGGGTTGTTGGGGATTAGCTTTGGGGCGTTCGGAGTGATTGCCTTGCTACAACAACAAGTATTGCTGGCGGGGTTCTGTTTCACGGTAGTTGGTGTGCTACTGAGTTATCTCTGGTTTAACATCTATCCAGCACGGTTTTTCATGGGCGATGTTGGTAGTTTTGCCTATGGGGTGAGTTTGGGGGTAGTGGCGATGTTGACTAATTCATTGCTGCTGCTGCCGGTGATTGGGTTGTTGTTTGTGATTGAGGCGGGTTCGAGCTTGATCCAGATTGTGAGCAAGAAACTCTTTAAGCGCAAGATTTTCTTGTCAGCGCCGATCCATCATCACCTAGAAGCCAGCGGCTGGCCAGAGACCAAGGTGACGATGCGGTTTTGGGTGATTGGCTGCGTGATGGCGTTTATCGGCGTGATGCTGGCGCTGGCGGGGGGTCATATTGCGTAACCGCACTACCACCTCAACTGCCAAGGTGGTGCGTCGCCACCGGCCGATGTATCAGATCGTGCTGTATATGGGGCTGTTATTGATGCTCGGGTTGGTGGTGATGTATGCGCTGGGGCCGCAGCGGGCGAATGTGTTAAATCATACGCACGGCGCGAATTATAGCGATACCTTCTTTTTTAATAAGCAGCTGGCTAGCGTCATCACTGCTGTGGTGGCGTTTGGTGTGGCGGCGATATTGCCGTATCGGTGGTTGACCGAGACGTGGGCCAAGCGGCTGTTCATCGCGGGTTTGGCGGCGTGTTTCTTGTTGGTGGTTTGCGGGGCGTTGCTGCATCTGCCATTTGCATCGGACACCAACGGCGCGTACCGCTGGTTTTATCTGGGTGGACTGGGTAGCTTTCAGCCGGCGGAGTTATTGAAATTTGGCTTACTATTGTTTGTGGCTGGGTTTTTGGCCAAGCGAGTGCGCCAAGGCAAACTCAACGATATCAACGAGACGCTGATCCCGCTGGGTATTGTTATGGCGGTGTCGATATTTGTGGTGGTGGTGCTGCAGAAAGATTTGGGGACGGGTGTGTCGCTCGTAGCGCTGGCGCTGTCGGTGTTAGCGGTGTCGGGGATGGACGCTCGGCTACTGCGACGCATCGTGTTCATTATCGCGGCTGCGGCGTTAGTGCTGACGTTCTCGTCGCCGCACCGTATCGAGCGCGTGATGACCTTTATCCAGGGGGATACGCATCAATCAGCTAGTCGCGATGAAAATAGCTATCACATCCAGCAGGCGCGCATCGCCATCGGCTCGGGTGGCCTACTGGGCCTCGGTATTGGTAAAAGCGTGCAGGCGACGGGCTACCTGCCGGAGGCGATTAACGACTCGATTTTTGCAGTGATGGGTGAGACGTTCGGTTTTGTCGGTCTGTTGGTTATCTTGGCGTTGTTTTCGGCATTGCTGCTGAGCCTGCTTAAGGTGACGTCACGGCTGGCTGATATGCACCTAAGGCTAGTGGTGGCGGGCGTGTTTGGCTGGGTGGCGTCGCATGTGTTGATGAATATTGGCTCGATGACGGGGGTTATTCCGATGACTGGTATCTCACTGCCGCTGCTCAGTTATGGCGGCACCAGCATGTTATTTATCGCAGCGGCGCTGGGTCTGGCATTTCAACTGTCAGCCTATACGGCGCACAAACCATTAATGGAAGGAGAGGGAAGTGGCAAAGATCTTGGCGGTCGGCGGCGGCTCGGGCGGACACGTTACGCCAGTCGTGGCAGTGTGTAAGGAGTTGCGATCATCGGGTGATCACGAATTGCGGTTTTGGTGTGATCGGAAGTTTGGCGCTAGCGCTCGCGGTATTTTTGGTAAATTTGACGAGACGGTCCCGGTTGAGCTGATTATTGCTGGCAAGATCCGCCGCTACCACGGTAAAAGCATGACGTTTCATCTTCGACCGTCAATTTTACTACCGAATCTGCGCGATATCTTTTTGGTGGGGGTTGGGTTTATTCAGAGCTTTTGTAAGTTGCTCAGATGGCGGCCGGATGTGATTTTTATCAAGGGCGGCTACGTGTGCCTGCCAGTTGGCTATGCGGCGCGGCTGCTGAAAATTCCGCTGGTGCTACATGATTCGGATGCGCATCCGGGACTGACCAATCGACTACTGGCGCCATTTGCTGCCAAGATCGGCACCGGGGCGCCGCTGGAGCACTATAATTATCCTGACGTCAAGGCGGAGTATGTCGGCATTCCGGTGGCTGAGGAATTTCGACCATACAGCGCGGCCGAGCGGCGGCAGCTAAAGGCAAAGCTTGGCTTCGACCCGGCGCGGCCACTGGTGGTGGTAACTGGCGGTGGGCTGGGGGCAACGCGCCTCAACGAAGCGGTGGTAGCCACGCGCGAGCAGCTGCTGGCCGAGGCGTCGGTGTTCTTGATCTCTGGTAAGCATCAGTTTGACGAGCTGAAAGAGCGTGTTGATGACCGGGCGGACTGGCGACTAGAAGCGTTTGTTAATCATGGTATGGCCGAGGTATTGGCGGCAGCGGATGTGGTGGTGGCGCGGGCCGGTGCGACGACGCTGCTGGAGCTGGCGGCGCTTCATAAACCAGCGGTCATCGTGCCGAATGGTATGTTGACGGCTGGTCATCAACTGAAGAATGCCAAAGTGTATCAGGACGCGCTGGCGGCAGTGATCGTTGAGGAGTCGACGCTGGAGCAGACGCCAGAGGTGCTGAGCAAGAAGGTCATTGGCCTCGTCAAGTCGCCGCGGATCTTGGCCGGCCTCGGACGAAACATTGGTACATTTGCCAAGCCCAACGCCGCCAAAGACATGGCAGCGATGCTCCTCACCGTCATCCGTCGGCAGGGGAGACGTCGGTGAAATTACCCTTTTCTCGGGCAAAATCTACGCCGACCACACGCCGCGAAATTGCGGCTCGTCGTCAAGCGGCGCTCATTAACGAGGATAGTTCATTCGAGACAGCCTATCGCCGCAATCGCAATCTCAACACCCGCCACACCGCCTCGCCGGTCGAGACCTCAGAGCGCACGGTTCAGCATGCGAAATCTCGGCGTCGCCGGACGCGGTGGATTATGTTACTCAGCAGTGCGCTGGTGCTTATCGTCATTGGTCTACTCGCATGGCAATGTACCGTCACGGTATCGGTGCAAACACCAGACGCAGCCAGTGCCAAAGAGGCCGATCGCTACCACCGTCTTATCGATGAATACCTTAGCGCACGTCCGGTCGAGCGATTCTTGTTTGTGCTGAATCACCAGTCGCTGGCTAGCTTCTTCCTCGAGAAAGCCCCAGAGGTCAAGACGGTTCGTCTCGAGGCCGACCAGCTCGCCAGGCCGCGCCTCAAACTTACCTTTCGCCAGCCAGTCGTCCAGTGGACTTCTGGTGATAAGAGCTATTTTGTTGACGACGCAGGCGTGACATTCTCGACCACCTACATGGGCTCGCCGTCAGTCATTGTCAAAGACCAGAGCGGTGTGCCGACTGCTGCCGGCCAGGAGGTCATTAATCGCCGCTTTCTCGGCTTTCTCGGTCAAGCTGTTGCCGGCTTTCGTGAGCACCAGCTAGAGGTTACGGAAATTATCCTGCCACAAAACACCGTTCGCCAGGCGCTTCTATCAATCAAGGGCCGTCCATACAGCATTAAAATGACCACCGACAGGGAAGCGGCGGCACAGGTGGCGCAAGCGGTCAAGGCTATGGCGTTCTTTCAAAGTAGAGGGGAGGCTCCTGCGTATATCGATGTGCGCGTCAATCAGCGAGTATTTTATAAGTAGTGGGCAGGGGTGAGCTCTGTCCCGCCGGGTCGTGGGCTACACTGCCAATGGGGTAGAGGCAAGGCCACCCGACGATATTAGTTCGCTTTTTGTTCGTTTATCAGATGATTAAGAAAAACATAATTATAATATCAAAATAGTAAAAAATCAAATAGGGTGCTTGTGGAAAAAATAGAGCAGGGGAATAAAATAGGAAAAAGTCAAATATTTGTAGGTTTAACCAGCGCGGGATGCTGTGTTTGTCGTGCGCGGCCTCGTACACAAGTGCCATATGCTCATGCTGGGCGGTGTCTTATGATGTGGAAAAGTCTACGAGTTGCTTTTTAGACCGTAACGACGTTCAAGTTTGGTAAGGCCTAGCTCGATATTTATTTGAGAGGCGGAGACGACGCTGGCGCTGGAGGTATCCCAAACTCCCCCGATTGAAAGTCGAAAGTGATTAGTATGGGGGTCTGTTTTGTTTATGGTAGCTTGAACGTATCCCGTATTAGCACTCACCGTAGTGCGGTGAAAACCCGGAGGAGATCCCCCGCTCGTAAGAGATGCTAGGCGAAAAAGTTATAAATGGTATATTAAGTGTATGTATAAAACCCGAAGTTCAGTGTATCAAAATAACTATAATACGTAAAAGCTACCTTGTGCGACATTAAATTATCTACGAAAAGACGCATGCTCTATCGTCTCTTCGCGATAATATTTTTTGTTTTGTATGTAATGTTAGCTTAGCTTTGACTGCCCTTTATTGGACGCCCCGTGCTGTTATCGTGATTAACGGATAAATCTACCGAATGAGAGATTTGTGGAATTTTGTTTTGCTTACTTCTCGGCGCTGCTTTATACTTTACACCATAGTGATTGAGTGTCCATCTTTATTGCGTATCTGTTGGTGTATAGGCCCAAGCTACTGATGACACCATGAGGAGGTCGGCATGTTGTATTATTAGATAGCTCCAGGAATTAAACTCCAAGCTATCCATTATGGGATAAGTTCGCTTTTTGTTCTATATAATACTCTAGGCAACCTAAACTTTTAGCTTGCGAGAAGGGTGGGGCTGTTCCCTAACAATTTAGATATTGGTATAATACTGCGGCC
>CAUUSE010000012.1:0-18992 GCA_963547725.1 uncultured Candidatus Saccharibacteria bacterium
TTTCGGACTGAAGGGTTGCGCTGCGGAGCCCAGTAGGTTATTTATAAAGATTGGCGCTAATCCCATCGCTCCACCGCGATCGTGCATTGTGCCATCAATGCCACTGCTGCGCCGAGTGCTGCGAGGGTTGGCAGCAGCAAGGCGCCGACTACTCCCGCAGTGACCGGGAATTCCATGATGCTTTCGCCTTTTTCGTTCTCGATGATGATGCGGCGGACGTTACCCTCTTTGATAAGTTGTTTGACCTTCTCGACAACTTGATCGCCATTAACACTAAATTCTTCGGTATAGTTTTGTTTACTCATAATTGCCCCTTACTTTTTACTGCTCTTAGATAGTTTATTTATGATGACTTAGCTTTTTTGGGCTATATCTAGTATCTTGCGCCACAACTTTCGTGATTTATTAAGACTTGCTTGTAATGCGGTCTTATCTTCGGTTGAGCCAAACTCTAACATATTTGTAATATTATGACACTGCCAAGCCATTATTTTCAAGTAGCGATAGCCACTTTGAATACATAGCCTGCTGATCGTATATATCTATCGTACCACCTCACCACCTCTGCAACATCTCAACAGGCGTCCGCAGCTGTATGCCTAAGTGTATCCTTTCGTTGCTCGACCAGCCCCCCGAAATGTCGCGACCGCCTCGTGCAACGAAGAAGCCAGGCAATCACTGAACTTGGCAGAATAATGATTTAAGCGGCGCCCTTATCACTTTGAAGCGAGAAACTCATCGAGCGTATTTTCGACTTCCATCCACCTAGGACTCAGCCACATCACGTGCGATTCGGTATTATTGATGGAAAGCACGGCGTGCTTGATCTGCTTCGCGGTGTGAAGCGGATGGTCGAGCGGAACCGAACCATCATACTTACTATGCAGTATAAGCGTCGGTTGTGTGATAGTTTCGGGATTACCCTTCATCAAACGCCGACTAATGTCATTCATGAACCCACTGCCAGAGCGAAATTGCATAAACATCGACGCGATTGCATCGATAGACGACGGCGGGTAGCTAGTAAGCACGTCACGCGCGTCCAATGTCGTGAGTTGTTGAAACAAATAACTGACTATTTTTCGCGACCATCTGCGGAGCAGCCAGCGCATCACTGCCCACGTTGCATGTTCGAGCACAGGATTAAACGCGATACGGGCTGCTATACGAGTACTTTGACTAGGCCATTTCTTGAAACTCACCGCGCTCATCAGGACGAGTTTATCAACGCTGTCGGGGTGAAGCTCGGCGAACCGCATCGCCGCTCTGCCGCCAGCCGATATGCCGACCAGGATGACACGCTCAATCCCGAGCTGCTCTAGCAACTCGTTTGTCGCCTGTTCGAACTCGCCATAGGTCTCGCTAAGCACCGTATCTGTCCCACCATAGCCGGGTCGGCTGACGCTGAGGATTGAATAGCCGCGACTAACGAAGTAATCCTCACCCGTACGCATGGCGGCAGTCGTGTGACCGCCGTTCAAAATGAGAACCGTTAACGAGCCGTGTATGTCATGTCGATATTCGATCGTACCGCGGGACGTTTGAAGTAGCTCCATCATGTGCAATCAACCGTGCGAGGCGTGCTATTTCTTACCGCCACGAATCGCGTCAATCAGTTCAATCGGGAAGAGCATCATCGTCTTTTGTGACGGTTCGGTAGAGATACGCTCCAGTGTGTTCAGGGTGCGCAGGTTAATCGCACCTTGGGTTTTTGCCAGGATTTCGGCAGCCTGCGCCAACGTTTCGGCGGCAGCTTTTTCGCCGTCGGCGTTGATGATGTTGGCGCGGCGCTCGCGCTCGGCCTCGGCTTGCTTGGCCATGGCACGCTTCATGTCGCCAGGCAGTTCAATGTTCTGGATTTTGACATTCTCAACATCTATACCCCATTTGTCAGTTTCGGCATCGACAATTTCCTTGATCTGCTGCGAAATCTCCTCACGCTTGGCCAACAAATCGTCCATATCAACATTACCGGTGACATCGCGCAGAGCAGCTTGGGCAAATTGGCTGGTGGCATAAATATAATTAGTCGTCTCCAGCACCGCTTTTGGCGCGTTAATCACTCGGAAGTAAACCACTGCGTCAACGCCGACAGTGACATTGTCTTTGGTAATAACCTCTTGCTTCGGCACGTCAATTGGTGTTGAGCGCACGTCGACCATCATCATCGTCTGAAAAATCGGCACCACCACCCTTAGACCCGGCTCGCGCACGCCAGTAAACTTACCCAGCGTCAATACTACACCGCGCTGATATTGATTAACTACCTTAATGCCGCTCAGCACAAACATCAGTACGATGACTAAAATTACTGCTACTATTTCCATATGGACCTCCTGTTTATAAGGAGATTATACGCCACATATAGAATGGCTGGCAAGCGCCTCCTTGATCAGCTCGTCAACCAGCGCCTGTGGGCTGAGGCCCGAAGCTTCCCAGAGCTTTGGATACATACTGATGTTGGTGAAGCCGGGGATGCTGTTAATTTCGTTGAGAAAAATCTGGCCCGTCGGATCAAGGAAAAAGTCAACTCGCGCCATGCCGTGTCCACCGGTCGCTTGGTAGGCGGCCAGTGCAAGGCGCTGCAGTTTTGTCGCCACCGACTCGTCAACGTCTGCGGGGATAACGACGCGCGAAGTGCTGGAGGCGCTGTACTTATCGTCGTAGCTATAAAACTCTTCGCCAGGAAGAATCTCACCAGGCATACTGACGCGGGCGGACGTACCGCGGCCGAGGACGGCTAGCTCGATCTCGCGGGCGGTGATCGCTTGTTCAATCAATACGGTGTCGTCGTGGCGAAAGGCTTCGTCAAGCGCGGCGGTGAATGCCTCGGCCGAGTGGACTTTATTGACACCGACGGACGAGCCAGCGCGGGATGGCTTGATGAAAACAGGCGTACCAAGCTCACTAGCTATCTCGGCAAAGGTCGGTCGCGGCGCAGTATTCACTAGCGTTCGCCACGGTACAACCGGAACATGAGCGCCGAGCGCCAGCCGCTTGGTCATATCTTTGTCCATGGTGACGGCCGCCGAAAGGAGATTCGGGCCGACATAGGGAATATGAAGTAGCTGTGCCAGGCCCTGTACACTACCATCCTCACCATTCTTGCCGTGGAGCACCGGAACTATCACGTCAATCGGCAGCGGGTCAGCGCCGTCGATGAGCAGTGACCGCTGGCCGAGCTGCGGTGCTAAGTGTGGGCTTGGCTGATTGCGCGCCTCGATCGTCTCGACGAGCCGCCACTGACCAGTACGGTCGATGTAGCATAGTTTGATGTCGTAGCGTGCTGTGTCCAGCGCCGCTAGCACATTAGTAGCGGAATTGATCGAGACCTCGTGCTCGGATGACTCGCCGCCAAATATGAGGAGAACGCGTAATCTATCCATTATCCTAGTATAGCGCATCGTACCTTGGCGGGGCGAATTTATGGCGTGATATAATAAAATGATAATGGTGAGTAACAGGAACGAAAGGCTCAATAGATCGCTGGCACCTGAGGTCATTGGCGGTAGCGACCCGGCGGCTGAGTGTGCTAGGTGTGGGGTCGTCGGTAATATTGGTACGATTGCCGGTATGTTAACGACCTTGTCAGGTGAAGTGTGGCACAACGTGTTATCAGAAGCTGGTCGGCAGATGACATTTTTTGGTGGTATAGCGGTAGCGGTGGGTGGCTTGGGGCAGATATCTCGGGCTATTCGATTGCAAGAGTATAGTGAATGTGAAGCTAATCTTCTTCAGAGGGCGATTAAGAATCTGCCGCAGCTGGCTGGTAATGCTAAGGATGGTGGTGCACAGCTGTACGATCTGTTTACAATGCTTGATCAAAAGAAACTAGCATACGAGATGGCGGTTAAGACTGGTCGTACATCAGCCGTACCGCTGACCACTGATGAGGCGGAACGTCACGCGGCACTTGTGCGACTGACTAGTCACTGCTCTGGCGGCGCTGGTCTGGTCAATGGAGCAGCGGCGCAGGTTCTACACTGGGCTGGCTGCGCGTTGCCGCCGGAAATGACGGCGCCTGGGCGGCGCTGGTCTGGTCGCAAGGCTGGTCAAGCGGGGGTAGACAGCATGCATCAAACGACGCTGGATATGTTGGAGCAGTATGTGCCGCTGGATGGGATGACATGGCGAGAGTACGTGGCGTCACCGGAGTTTGCGGCAGTCTGCGGAAGTGCTCAGCAGATTGATCGAGGGTTACGTCTGCAGGCAAAACCGCTCGGGCGGCGACCGGCTGATTGTTTCTCACACTTTTCGCAGTATCGGCCGCGAGAGGATAATTGGTGGTAATGGATGCGCGACAACCCCTGGCCGAACAGATGCGGCCGCAAACGCTGGATGAGGTGATTGGACAGAGCCATGTGCTGGGCGAGGGCGAGCTGCTGCGCCAAATTGTTAAACGTGGCGAGCCAGTTAGCTTGATTTTGTGGGGGCCGCCAGGGACGGGCAAAACGACGCTGGCGCGGATTATTGCTCGTGAAGTCAATGCGGAGTTTGTTGAGCTATCGGCCGTGACCAGCGGCAAAAAAGATGTTGAACAGGTGATTGAGCACGCCAGGCAAAATTGGAACTTGAACCTCAGGACGATTCTGTTCGTTGATGAAATCCACCGCTTTAACAAGGCGCAGCAGGACGCCTTTTTACCGCACGTCGAGAGCGGGCTGATCACCTTGATTGGCGCGACGACCGAGAATCCGAGCTTTGAGGTGATCACGCCGCTGCTTAGTCGGACGCGAGTGTTGGTGCTGCAGCAACTGACCAAAGATGAAATTGTACTAGTGTTGAAGCGGGCATTGAAGGTTTTGAAACAAACCAAGCAAGTCTCGCCCAAAGCGCTGGACTATCTGGCAGAATTGGCAGATGGCGACGCGCGGGTAGCCTTAGGTAATTTGGAATTGGCGCTGAGTTTTGGCGGGAAGGTCACGCCTGAGGTGGTCAAAGCAGCTGCTCAACGGCGGCTGCCGGGCTATGACAAAAAGGGCGATGCGCATTATGACGTCATCTCGGCGTTCATCAAGTCGCTGCGCGGTAGCGACGCGGTGGCTGCGGCGTATTATTTGGCGCGAATGATTGAGGCGGGCGAAGACCCAAAGTTTATCGCGCGGCGGATGGTGGTTTTTGCGTCGGAGGATATCGGATTAGCGGGCAACGGCGCGCTGAGTCTGGCGGTCGCTACCTTTGAGGCAGTCGAGCGCGTCGGGCTCCCGGAAGCCAAATATAATTTATTTCACTGCGCCATTGCTCTAGCTCGCAGCCAAAAGTCGCGTGAGACCACTGATGCAATGAACGATGCCTTTGCTTTGGCACGTCAATATCCGAACTCGCCCGTGCCGCTGCACCTTCGCAACGCCCCAACTAAACTGATGAAAGATCTAGGCTACGCCAAAGACTACAAGTGGCAAGCTGGTTTTCAACACGAAAAAGGGTTTTTGCCAGAGGATATTCCGCGTCCGCCGAAACGTTAGATTATCTCGGGCAGCGCTCGTCAAATCGATCATGCAGCGCCGCGTACACGCCGTTGGTCCAGCCAAAGCCGTCTTGCAACGGATACTCACCGCCACCGCCGATACGTGATTCACTATCGACATCATATTTCTCGATCATCTTGCCCTTATCGGCAAACACGCGCTCAGTCGAAGCCAGCCAGCGCTTTCTAATTTCCTCTGCTAGCTCATCCAGCCCATACCGCTTCAAACCACAAACCGCCACCCACTGCAGCGGCGCCCAGCCATTTGGCGCATCCCATTGCTGACCATTGTCAACCAGCGTCATTCGCAGTCCACCGTCACGCAAGAACTCGCGTTCTAATTTCTCGGCCACGCGCTTGGCTTGTTTCTTGGTGGCGATCCCACTGTAGAGCGGGAAGACGCCGGCCAGCGTGGCGTGGCTCGTTTGATGACCGGTGCGGAAATTATAATCATAGAAAAAGCCGTCGGTTTCATTCCAACAGTGCTGGCGGATGCTCTCGGCGCGGCGCTCAGCTAAGCGAATAAAGCGTTTCTTGAGCGGCGCCTGACGTAGTACGCCGTAACAATGCGCGATCGTCATCTCTAGTTCGTACAATAAACAATTCAGGTCAATCGGCACGATGTCAGTCGTTTGAATCGTTTCAATGTCGTGCGGATCGCCAAACCAGCGTGAACTAAAATCCCAGCCACTCTCAGCCCCAGCCCGCAGGTCGAGGTAGACCTTGGCCTTGTTGGCGGAGCGGCTATTCCTGGCGGTTTCGATATCTTCGCGGCGACTTTCTGGGCGCGGCGTGGCCTTGTCGTCGTAGTAGCGATTGAGCACCTGGCCATCAGGCATAGCTACCACCCGGTTGGTAGCCATAAAGTCGATGCTCGAAAGCTTGCGTTGGCCTTTCATCCAGAATTTGTATTCGGCCAGTAGCGAGGGAAAGTACTCGAGATAAGTCAAGCTCGGGGCGCGCCGGCCGGGCTTGCTGGCGAGGAGCTTGACCATCGCTGCAAAAAACGGCGGCTGGCTGCGACTGAGAAAGTACGTCCGATTGGCGGTCGGAATGAAACCAAAGCGCTGAATCATGTACACATAATTTTTCATCATGCCGTCGATTAGCTTCCACTTGCCGTCCACCGCCAGACCCAGCATGATAAAATACGTATCCCAGTAAAATTGCTCAGCAAATCGACCGCCCGGCACCACGTAATCGTGCGGCAGGGCGATCAGCGAACCCTTCGACTTGTGGGCGCGGCGGATGAGCAGCGGCCAGAGATTGGTGACGTGCTGTCTGGCAGAGTCTGCCTGGACAAAGCTCACCTTTTTGACCGGCGATTCAAATTCATAAAAATGTAGCTTCACAAATTCATCCAGCCGAAAGTTGGGATCACGTCGGGCCAGGCGATACTCTTGGAGGATGCGGGTGGCGCGCTTTCGCGGCACGAGATCGACGAAAGTTTTACCATCGGCAAACACGCGGTGTGACTGCACCTCATGAAACAACTGCCCGAGCTTTTCGTCGGGATCTTTGCGGTCGATTGGTGTGATGCGCTGGGCGGTGCGTGCTAACGTGCGCTTGATAATTGTTGTGGTTTTTTTGGGAAGCATATGGTTAAGTATAGCGTGTTACCGTGGGATAATCTATAGTAACGTTAAGTTTCTTATGTATTTTGTCAATCGGGAGTTTGTCGGGGCGGGGTCTACCGCTTGGCGGCGCGCTTTCGCTCATTAGCATCAAGGTAGCGTTTGCGCAGGCGCAAGGACCTTGGCGTCACTTCCAGCAGCTCGTCGTCCTCGATAAAGTCGATGCATTGCTCCAGGCTAAACTGCGTAAATGGCGTCAGCTGCACTGTGCCGTCGGACGATTTGGAGCGCATGTTGGTCAGGTGCTTAGCCTTGCAGACGTTGATTTCGATGTCTTCTTGGCGGTTGTAAATGCCGACGATCATCCCAGCGTAGACTTCCGTGCCAGGTCCGACTAAAAGTTCGCCGCGCGCCTCAGCCGCCTGCAGCGCATACGGCGTTGTCGTGCCAGCTTCAAAGGCGATGAGCACGCCGCCGCGGGTCTTTGGCAATTTACCACCCAGCGGTTGATAGCCATACGGCAGGGAATTCATGATCACCGTGCCTTTGGTGGCAGTTAGTAGCACGTTGCGCAGGCCGATCAAAGCCCTGGTCGGCAGCACGTAGGTGATGCGAGTAGCGCCGCTGGCGGTGGTTTCTTGCGACTTCATTTCAGCGTGGCGAGCGCCCAACTCCTGGCTGATCGCCCCGATGAATTCGCTGCTAATTTCGATTTGCAGTTCTTCAATTGGCTCTTTTTCGATGCCGTCCTCGGTGATGGTGACCACTTGCGGGCGGCCAACTTCAAATTCAAAGCCTTCGCGCCGCATGGTCTCGATCAAGACGCTCAGGTGCAGCTCACCGCGGCCAGACACCGTAAAGCCGATGCCGTTTTCTTCGACGCGCAGCGCTACGTTGGTTTCTAGTTCTCGTCGTAATCGGTCGCCAATTTGCCGCGAGGTGGTAAATTCGCCCTCGCGACCTTTCATCGGGCTAGTGTTTGGGCCGAGGTACATGCTCAGCGTCGGCGCTTCAATGGCAATCGCCGGCAAGGCCTCAGGCTGCTCTTTGTCAGCAATCGTATCGCCAATGTGTGCCTCACTGACGCCCACTAGCGCCACGATATCACCAGCAAACGCCTTGTCAAGCTCCTCGCGGTTCAACCCACGGTAGCCAAAAACTTTCTCAATTCGCGCTGAGCCCGACATCTCGCCGTGCTTCATCAAACTAACCGCCAGGCCACGCTTGACCGACCCGCGAGCGATCCGCCCGATGGCATATTTACCTTGAAAGGTGTCGTACTGCAGGCTAGTCACCAGCATCTGAAACCCGCCGTCAGCTGTGACGCTCGGTGCCGGGATGTCATTGATAATCGCTTCAAAAATTGGCGTGAGATCGGCGTCTTCACTCGGGTCAGCAGGGATCTCTCGCCACGCCTTGCCATCGCGCCCGATAGCGTAATAAATTGGATAATGCAGCTGACCGTCGTCGGTCGCTAGCTCCAAAAACAGATCGCTCAGCTCATCTTCAACCTCGGCAATTCGCCGCGCCGGCTTATCAATTTTATTGATAATCACCACCGGTTTCAGCCCCAGTTCCAGCGCCTTACTCAGCACAAACTTCGTCTGCGGCATCGGCCCTTCCTGGGCATCGACGATCAGTAGTACACCGTCCGCCATCTGCAGCGTTCGCTCGACTTCGCCCGAGAAATCGGCGTGCCCTGGTGTATCGATGATGTTGATTTTATAATCACCGTAAAAAATCGACGTCTGTTTGGCGGTGATGGTGATACCGCGTTCGTGCTCCTGATCGCCCGAATCCATGATCAGCTCTTGGCTCATTTCGGCCTGGTTGTCGCGGAATGTGCGCGACTGTTTGAGCAGCCCATCAACCATGGTCGTTTTGCCGTGATCGACGTGGGCAATAATGGCAATATTTCGAATCTTGCTAGCGTCCTTCATAAAAATATGGTCTGATGTTAACGCAGACCTTCCTTTGGTGATTAATTGTAGCACAGATGAGCGGGGACGAGAAGGTTGGCTAGCTGAATTATCAGTGGTTGTACCTATCTTTTATCTAAGCATCGTGTAGCATTTCTTGCAGTATAAACCGCTCTCTATACTTTCCAGCTAATAAAATCGCTTCCCTCACATCGCCGAGTGCACGATGATTGTGGCGGCTGGTTCGTCGATATCGGCCCTGGCTCGTCCAAGCATCGGTCATTTCCTCGACGCAGCGCACGTCAAGTTACCGAAATCCCAAGCGCTCGTACAGTGCGGGCATGCGCCTCGCGAGGATCTCGCGATCACATTGCAGATAATAGCCGCAGTGAATTAAAACAGCGTCATTTGCGGTTTGCTTTAGCCAATTGAGCGTTTGCTTTTCGAGTGCGGCCTCATTATATTTTGACGCGGAGACATCGTCTAACAGGCCATTTCGCGTGTGCATATCGACAACTGATTCAGGCATAGAATGCCCAGAGAAGTCATCGGGCTTGCAGGTCAAAGAAAACGGCTCGCCAATTTGCTCCAGCTGGTGATTGGTGATAATCGCCGCGACTTCAAGTATCCGTGCCGTATCAACATCGGTCGTCGTATATTCCAAATCCATCCAGACAAAGAGGCCGGGTGGAAGCGGGTCGTATTCGGTGTTGGTGTTCATGGTAATAGTTATAACACTGGATTTGTGACATGATATACTTAAAATGAAGCATACATTATGTATATTGACACTCTCCCAGATCCTGTTCGTGACGCTGCCCGGCTGCTATGGGATTATCATCGAGTTGGCATAGTACATCCGGTGGGGCAGTATGATCTGCTATTAGTCACTGGGTCGCATGATCTCGGCGTGGCCGACTATCTGTCGATAGTGACGAATCCACAGCGTGCATTATCAATCATGGTGGGTGATACCCAAAGAATCAGGGTGTATGGTAAAGCAGGGTACCTCACTCCCCAGCCCATGCCAAAGGCGGTGTTGGATGCAACTGATACTATGCTCGCGGCGGGATTTGATCAGTTTGTGGTAACGTGATGCTACGACTACCTGTTGCTGTGTCGTTCATGAACACGATGCTCTTACCTAACATGTAACTCGTAATCATAGCCAACGTCAAGCAATCCGGCAATTATACGTTGCCTCATATTGGCCATGAATATACCGTCTTTGCCCCGCATATACGCCCTGTGCTCTGCTTCGACAGTTTCTGCCGAATGCCATCCTGGTTTTTCCGGAGGAATATCAAATGGACGAGTCAAGTCATACGATGAATCATCTTGCATATCAGGTGATCTATGCTCGCTGTATTCTTTGGAGTGTCTACCGCCCTTTTTAGCCATTCCTTCCATCCCTTTTGTCGCTATTTCCCCAAGTTCTCTCGTGCGTCCATATGGCCGTCCGCATCCCTCGCACACTGTTTCCTCGTGAGATATTTCCCCCGGAGCTGCATCTGTGCCAGGTATGGCCTCTGGCTGCTGAGCTGCTGGTGGCTCTTGCTCTGATGGTTGTGATGAACGCCATTGTTCTTTCATACTGCTTTTTAATATAGCACAGGTATTCAAAAATTAGTAGGATGAGCTGGATTTGACCTACTCCGCAGAGATGATATCATATGACTATGCGGGGATGACCCTCTCTGAGGGGGGGGATGTGTACTTATCAGATAAGCCGACCCACGGAGAGCACACGTGCTGAACGGACTCGGGTATCTATGGCGAAGCTCGCACTAGGCTGATCATGAGTATAGTTAATAAAATTCAATGCGCGAAAATGTACGCGACTATGGTCTGATGTTAATTGCAGACCTTCCTCTTAAATATAAAGTTTTACCATGAGTGAAAGAAAATAAAAAGAGTAGGGAGATTGTATTTAATAGCTAGTTTTGACCATAGGACCTTTAATAGATGGTCACAGACTGTTCATTAAGCTGATCTTCGGAAAAATGCATTAATCTGGTCTTGTCGTCGGTCCTATGTAAAATATCTGGATTTTCCATCACTATACCTAGGGCTTGAATTGCCATCTTAATGTGTATCGGGTCTATGCTCAGTCTTTGATGAGCTAATTCTGGTACTCTTTTGTTTCTTGTTTCAGCTATTAGCAGGGTGGGGTAATCAGGTATATTGTCGGATGGGGGTATACATATTCCATAGGCGGGCTCTACTCGCGTGAAATAGTTTGGAGCTACATTGTCTCGGCTAGAGTCTTGCATAATGCTCACTCCCCAGCCCTCACGCTCTGATATTAGACCATTATTTTCTCGAGATAGTTACAATATATATCCGTGTGATGGTTTTTTTAGGGGACACTACTATGTGTCCTATTGGCTCTCCGTTGGGCGATAGCTTTCGTGAAAATATAACCAAACCAGACGGATGAGGTTCGGTTTCCATTTCTATGTCAAGATGGGTCGATGTAACGTAGAAAGATTCCATATTTACTCATATCAATATTAAATGGTGGGAAATACAGGGCTCGAACCTGTGACCTCACGAATGTGAATCGTGCGCTCTAGCCAACTGAGCTAATCTCCCCTAAAATAAAACCTTGGTGCGGATGAAAGGACTTGAACCTTCACGCCGTGAGGCACATGCTCCTAAGGCATGCGTGTCTACCAATTCCACCACATCCGCATAGCTAACTGCCAAAGACGCGCACGGTACTTTCAGGCGCATCTACCCTTCAATTATACACAACTCGTCGCCCTCGAGCAATACACTTTACGCTCCACCTCGACCGTGCTATCATGAAATTAACAGAAAAAGGGGGACTATGAATAAGGTTGCGACGTATTTGAATGAACATCTGACGGGTGAAGTGGTGACGCATGACGGTGCTTTGGCGGATGCGCAGCGGGACGGGAGCGTGCTGGCGCGGCGGCCGGAGTTGATCGCACGAGTGGCGGACACGAGTGATGTGCGCAAGATTTTGCGGTTTTGTTCGCAACTGGCGGAGAAGGGCCACGTCTTGCCGGTGTATGCGCGCGGATGCGGCACGGATAGTACGGGCGCGGCAATCGGGCGCGGCATCGCCATCGACATGTCGGCGCATATGCATAACGTCGTCGGAATTGACCCTAAACAACAGTTGATTCACCTCCAGTCGGGTATTTCTCACAGAGCGGCGCAAGCGGTTCTGTCAACGCATAAAGGCTTGGGCTTGCCGGAGATTTCATTGACGGGTGAGGAGGGCACGATTGGTGGTGCGATTAGTACTGAAGCGGCTGGCATGCTGTCCTCGGCGTACGGCCTATTGAGCCAGTCGATTCACCAGATGGAAGTTGTTCTATCAAGTGGCGATATTGTACAGACCGGTCGGCTGTCGAAGCGTGAACTGAGCAAGAAGAAGGGTCTGGCGACATTTGAGGGCGAATTATACCGTCAGCTGGATAATTTGATAACCGATAATGAAGCGCTGATCGCTCGGATTGATGCTAGTGCGCCAGAGATGGCCGGCTTTTCGAGCATCGCTCAGGTGCGGCAGCGCGACGGCTCGTTTGACCTCACGCCGCTGTTTGTCGGCGCTCAAGGCAGCCTCGGTATCATCGGCGAGCTAATTATGAAAGCTGACTTCATCCATCCAGAACTAGCCGTGGTAAGTGCCGCGTATAGTTCAATGAATGCAGCGCAGGCGGCGGTTGACACGGCCCTGCAAGCGGGCGCCTCGACAGTCGAGCTGATCGACGGGCGGCTCTTCTCGCGGGCGGCAGCCCAGGGTAAAAAACTAGCATGGGCGCCAAAAGAATGCTATCGCGGTGGCGTGGTAGTGGCGCTCTTTCACGCGTTTTCGGACCGCGCGCGTAGCAAGGCTGCCAAGAAGTTACTACGTGCGCTTCGCGGTGGCACGGCTGTGCAGGTTGAGCTACGCGACGTGGAAATGAAAGAAGCGTTTACGCTACATTCAGTGCTGACCTTGGCGGAGCATCCAACGGATGAGCACGGTGTCATGCCGCAGGTATTCTCTGGGATGTGGCTGCCGGGCGTGCAGCTGGACGGCTTTATCAAGTCGATGCGCGCGCTTGAAAAAGAATACAGCGTGGCCATGCCGCTGTTTATCGACGCGACGACTGGCATGATCAATAGTTATCCGGTGTTCTCGAGCAAAAAGGTCAGTGACCGCCAACGTATCCTCAAACTCTGCTCGGACATGATGCGGATCGTGACTAGCCACGAAGGGTCGTTCGCGGGATTTGGCGGCGAGGGCCGGCTCAAGGCGGCATTTGTTCAGCCAACACTGACGCCCGAGGAGCGTGACCTGTATGCAAAAATCAAGCATATCTTTGATCCAAAAGGCATCCTCGCGCCGGGTATCAAGACTGCTGTGCCGATGAAACAACTGGCAGAAGAATTAAATGCTTGGTGCCGGCTGGCGGGCTGAAACGGCTGGGAAATCTCCTTGCGGAGGAGCGGCCGGTCGTGTATAATACTCGGTAGTCACGCGGATGTGGCGGAATTGGTAGACGCGCTAGCTTCAGGTGCTAGTGTACGCAAGTACGTGAAGGTTCAAGTCCTTTCATCCGCACCAGAAATCATACGATGAGTCAGCGCTCATCGTTTTATATTGTTTGACTATAAAAACTGAGGATGTCTCCTCGGGGTATTATGCAGATATATGGTAAGCATGACAAGCAGACGGGATAGGGTTGTCTTAGGTGAGACAACGTGTGTTCCGCCGCTCACTTGTCATGCTTGGCCTGGTACTAAGTCAGGCCTTTGGCCCTGCGCAACTCACTAATGAGCCGCGCCGCCGTCCCCGGGCCTCCGTTGTCCCGATCGTAGAGCCGGGGGTCCAGCTCTCGGTCGGTTGAGAGGAGCACCTTCAACGGTCTCCCGAAGAGGTAGTCGAAGGAGATATTCCCACCCCTCCTCTTTTTTTCGTCGATGATCGACTGCGCCATCTCGACGCTCAATTCTCGAGGGCCATGCGCAGCTGCGAAGATACCCATACCAACGGGCCTGGAATTGTTAAAAAGCCTCGCGAGAACTTCTGCCAGTGAAATACCTTCGATGTTAACCATGTGAGTCATGGTAGCTCTTTCTCCGCATCTTTGGCGACATGCCATCCAATAAATGGACGTGTGCAATCCTATAACACACAAGATGAGGTTTCGCGCCTCTTACCATAAAAGAAGCAAAATCTCACCTTGTGTCGTCTGCTTGTCAATGAACGCCTTTGGACAATAAGTCAAATTTATGTCAACAAAAGCTGATATATATATATCACTTATATGAAAAAATGTCAATGATTTTTGTCAAGTTTTTCTGTTTTTTCATCCCCATTTGCTAAAATAACAGAGATGCAAGACACACGAAATGTGATTGACAAATTCAAAGGTCGCAGCGAGGCGGAGATTGTAAAGGAGCTAGACGCCAAGGACCACGGCTTGGTGATTGCTCTGGAGAACACCGAGCGGGATTTTAATATGGGGACGATTGTCCGGAGCGCTAATGCGTTTGGTGTACGGCAGATTTATGTTATCGGCAGGCGGCAATGGAATAAGCGCGGTGCTATGATGACGGATAAATATTTGCATGTGCATTATGTCGGTTCGACGGCGGAGTTTATCGAGTTAATGCGGGCTGAAAACAGAGAAATTATCGCGATTGACAATATCCCGGGCAGCGTCAATATGTCGGAGACGAACTTACCAGAGCGCGCGGTACTAGTGTTTGGTCAAGAAGGACCGGGAATCTCCGAGGAAATGGCGCAGGCGGCAGATAAAATTATTGCCATCGAACAATTCGGCTCGACCCGCTCCATCAATGTCGGCGCGGCAGCGACTGTAGCGATGTATTGCTGGCTGCAGCAGCATGTGCTTGGTTGATACACTTCAAGCTCTCATTCGTCTTTATCATTGAAAAATTCGCCCCATTGTGCCACAATGAAAGCAACCATGAGCAATTTATCAACTCAGAGTTATAAGGGCGCGCGCGATTATTTTCCGGAGGACAAGCGCCTGCAAAACTATATTTTCAAGGTGTGGCACGCCACGGCGCAGAGTTTTGGGTACGAGGAGTACGGCGCACCTTTGCTCGAGCCGCTGGATATATACACCGCCAAGTCGGGACAGGAGTTAGCGGGCGAGCAGACATACTTGTTCACTGATCGCGGCGGTCGACAGGTGGCGATTCGCCCAGAGATGACGCCGTCGATTTCCCGCATGGTGGCTAGTCGGCGTCAGGAACTGGCCATGCCGGCCCGGCTCTATTCTATCGCTAATTTCATGCGCTACGAACGGCCGCAGCGAGGTCGGGAGCGCGAGTTTTGGCAGCTGAATGCTGATTTGTTTGGTGCGGAGGGGCCGTGGGCAGACGCAGAGATTATCGAGTTTGGCTACCACAGCATCATGAACTTTGGTGCGCGCGAAGACATGTTTACGGTGCGGGTGAATAATCGCCAGTTGATCAATCAGTTGATGAGCAGCTTTCTCGGCCTCGACGTGATCGGTGCTCAGATGATGACGCGGCTGCTTGATCGAAAGAATAAGATTTCGCCAGAAGCTTTCCGCGAGCAAGCTATCGAGATTTTCGGCTCAGAAGAGGCCAAGGCGGGCCTGCCAAAATTAGCCCAGCTGATCAGCATGCGCAGTGTCGATGATTTGCCGGAGGAGCTAGCGGATAGTCCGAGTGTCCAGCAGCTTCGCCAGGTGATGACCCTGCTGCGTCAGAAGGGCATCGGTAATGCGATGTTTGACGTGACGCTGATGCGCGGGCTGGATTATTATACTGGCACGGTGTTTGAGTTTTTCGACAATTCGCCGGAAAATAATCGAGCGCTGTTTGGCGGCGGGCGTTATGATGGGCTGGTTGGGCTGTTCGGTGTCGAGCCGGTCGCCACGGTCGGCGTGGGGCTCGGTGCGACGACCATGCAGCAGTTTCTCGAGGTGCACGAGTTGCTGCCAAAATTAACGACGCACACTGATGTGTATATCATCGCGGTGGATCCGGCGCTGCTGGAGGGGGCTGATGCGTTGGCGCGATCACTGCGCAGTGAGGGAGTGCGGGCCGAGTTAGATTTCAGCGGGCGTAAATTAGACAAGCAGCTCAAAACCGCACTGAAAAAGAATATTCCATTCGTGGCGTTTGTCGGTGAGGAAGAGATCGCTTCGGGCGTTTACACGATCAAAAATCTCATCGAGTCAACCGAACAAAAAGTCAGCCTCGAGCGCATGATTAGCGTGGTCAAGGATCGGCGCTACGACGGTGATGACGACGCGGCGTTTGAGATTTAGCGTTACCCCTGTTATAATAGGTAGTCATGAAGACGACTGTAAAGAAACTATCAGATACCAAGGTTTGTTTGACGATTACGCTGGGGGCGGACGAGCTGAATGCGGCTGAGCAGGTGGCGCTGACCAAGATGGCGCGCGACCTCAAGGTGCCGGGATTTCGTAAGGGTAAAGTACCGGTCAGCGTGGCTGCCAAGCACGTCAATCCAATGGCGCTCCAGGAACAGGTGCTCGACAACGCCCTGTCCAAGGCGGTTGCTGAGGCCTTTATGAATGAGAAGCTCCAGGCGCTGGAACGGCCGAGTGTTGAGGTCAAGAAATTTGTCCCGAATCAAGAAGTTGAGTTTACCGCTGAGGCGACCGTTGTGCCGCCGGTCAAATTAGGCGATTACAAAAAGCTCAAGGCCAAGCCTCAGGCCGTCAAGGTTGAGGCCAAAGACGTCGATGAAATCATCGAGCGAATGCAGCAGAATTTTGTCGATAAAACCGAGGTCAAGCGTGCGGCTCAAGAAGGTGATGAGGCAATCATCGACTTTGTCGGCAAGAAAGACGGCGTGGCGTTTGACGGCGGTTCGGCCAAGGACTTTGCCCTGAAGCTGGGTGGCGGTCAGTTCATCCCTGGCTTTGAAGAGGGTGTGGTTGGCCACAAGGCCGGCGAGACATTTGATCTTGACCTCGAATTTCCAAAGGATTACCATGCTGAAAATCTGGCCGGCGCCAAGGTGGTGTTTAGTGTGACGCTGCACAAAGTAAATGAGCTGAAGTTACCGGAACTCAATGATGAATTTGCCGCCAAGTGTGGCCCGTTCACTGACATCAAAGAGCTGAAGGCCGACATCAAGCGCGAGATTACCGCGCAAAAAGAGCGTGAGGCCAAGGAAAAGCTCAAGGACGAGCTGGTGGCGGAATTGGCGGATAGCTCCAAGGTGGCGCTGCCAGAGCTGTTGATCGACGATCAGCTGCGGTCAATTGAACAAGATCTGATGCAGAATTTGTCATATCGCGGCCTGACAATGGACTCGTATCTAAAGACGCAAGGTTTCAAGGATAAAGCCGATTGGCAGAAAAAAGAAGCTCGTCCGGCGGCCGAAAAGCGGGTCAAGGCTGGCCTGGTGCTAGCTGAGTTATCGAAGGAGCTGGGCGTAGAGGTTAGCCGCGAGGAGCTTGATAGGCAAATTTCCACCTTCAAGCAGCAATACGGCAAGGACGCTAAACTAGCCGCGCGATTTGATGATCCAAACGTCCACCGTGACATCGCCAATCGGATGATCACCGACAAGACGATCGACAAGCTGGTTGAGCTGAGTAGTAAATAAGGTCATTAGCGAGTACACATGACCAAGCCAACCAACTATCTCATCCCTACCGTTATCGAAAAGTCAGCCGACGGCGAGCGAGCGTTTGATATTTATTCACGGCTGCTCAATGAGCGGATCATTTTCCTCGGCGAGGAGGTTAACGAGCATACCGCCAACAGCGTGGTGGCGCAGCTACTACATCTGGCGTATGTTGATCCAGGGGCGGATATTTCGCTCTATATCAATAGCCCGGGCGGCAGTGTCTATGACGGCATGGCGATTTACGACACCATGAATTTTATCAAGCCGGACGTGGCGACCTATGGCATTGGTCTGCAAGCCAGCATGGGTGCGTTTTTGCTTAGCTCGGGTGCCAAAGGCAAGCGGTTCTGTCTGCCGCACGCCAAGGTAATGATCCATCAGCCGTCCTCTGGCACGCGTGGCAAGGTGACCGACATGGAAATCGACCTGAAAGAGACGCTGGAAGTGAAGGAGATGTTGGCCAAAATCATGGCCAAAAACACCGGCCAGAAACTCAGTAAGGTCAAGGCCGACATGGAGCGTGACTATTGGATGAGCCCTCAGGAGGCGGTACAATACGGGCTAGTGGATAAGGTATTGAGCAAGTTAGCGTAGGCTCCAAGAAGCCTCCCGCCACGATTCATAAATGTATTCAATATGGCGTGACGTTGTCAAAACTACCGTCAATTTCACTTGTGGTTATGCTGAGATATTGTCATAATTAAGAAAAGGCGAGGAGGGGTTATGAGACAATATTTGGATACACTGCGGCATGTTCGCGACAACGGCGTGAAGAAAGGTGACCGCACCGGCACTGGCACCACGGAAGTGTTCGGCGTGCAAACACGGTATGATTTGGCGGACGGCTTTCCGGCGATGACCACTAAGAAACTGTATTTTAACAGTGTGGCGCATGAGTTACTGTGGTTTCTCAAAGGCACGGGTAACATTGAATATCTGGCGCAAAATGGCGTACATATTTGGGACGAATGGCCGTACAAGAATTATCTAGAGAAAACCGGTCAAAGCATTCCAGAAATTAACGGCGAGGAGTGGCGCGCTGGCATGAAAGCGTTTATTAAAAAAATCGCGACTGACCATGCGTTTGCCGAGGAGTGGGGTAACTTGGGGCCGGTTTACGGCGTGCAGTGGCGCAAATGGCCGGACGGCAAGGGCGGGACGATCGACCAAATACAAAACGCCATCGACATGATCCAGAACAGTCCGACGTCGCGGCGCAACATCGTCAGCGCCTGGAACGTGGCGGAAATTGACGATATCGCCCGAGCCGGTGGACTGCCGCCGTGCCACACCATGTTCCAGTTTAATGTTCGCCCGGGTGAAAATGGCGAGAAAGATAAACTGGATCTGGCGCTGACCCAGCGTTCGGCGGACATGTTCCTCGGCGTGCCGTTTAATATCGC
>CAUUSE010000013.1:0-16687 GCA_963547725.1 uncultured Candidatus Saccharibacteria bacterium
ATGGATACCATTGTAACAATTTTGCTATACTTTTTGTATGAAGATCGGCATATTTGATACGGGAACTGGCGGCAAATTAGTAGCAAAGAGGCTGGAAAAATTACTGCCACAACATTCGTACATCACGGCGATCGACCGCAAGCACGCACCGTACGGTAATCGTTCACCGGAAGAGATTATCATGCTGACCAATGCCGCCATCCAGCCGCTGCTATCATGCGATATCATCGTTCTCGCATGCAATACCGCAACAACAATCGCCATCCAGCCGCTACGACAGCGCTATCCCAATGTCCGCTTCATTGGTTTTGAACCGATGATTAAACCAGCGGCAACGCTAACTAAAACGCATCACATTACCCTGCTAGCAACAGACACCACTAGACAAAGTCAGCGTCTGCATGCGCTTATCGGTGAATATGCTGCTGGTATTCATATTGACACACCAGACACTCGCACGTGGGCGCGCATGATCGATCAGGGTTTGACTGATGACATCGCACTTGATGAAGTAGCAACCAGTGTCGCACATGGCAGTGATATCATCATCCTCGGTTGCACGCATTATTTGGCGCTTGAGGAACGATTGAGGTATCAATTTCCTCACTGCCTCATTATTGAGCCTACCGCAAACATCGCCAAACGTATTAGTGATTTTGCCAATTAACTGCTATACTACCCCTATGCATCAAGATATCGCTACCATCCTCGTAACTACTGAACAAATTAATGACGCGGTGGCGCGGCTGGGCCAGGAGCTGACCAGTGAATACCGCGACAAGAATCCGCTGGTCATCGGCGTCCTGCGCGGTGCGGCACCGTTTATGATCGATCTGGTGCGCGCCATGGATTGCTATCTGGAAATTGATTTCATTGACGTCTCTAGCTACGGCGACGTGACTGAATCATCCGGCGCAGTCACCGTTCTCAAAGACATTGACAGCGACGTTACTGGGCGACATGTTTTGTTGGTCGAAGACATCGTCGATACCGGCCGAACGTTGGAAAAGTTACTAGAATTATTCTCTGGTCGCGGTGCCGCCTCAGTCAAAGTCTGCTCACTACTCGACAAACCCGAACGACGTATCGCCAACGTTACCGCCGATTACGTCAGCCTGTCCGTCCCTAACGAATTCGTCGTCGGCTACGGCCTAGATTTCCGCCAACAATACCGGAATCTACCGTATATTGGGGTGTTGAAGCCTGAGGTATATCAGGGCTAAAGTTTCTCCACCGCCGCCACAAACTGCTCGCCGCGGTCGACGTAATTTTTGAACATACCAAAGCTGGCGGCCGCTGGACTGAGGATGACAACATCGCCCGGGCGAGATAATTGACTGGCTTGGGCGACGACATCCACCATCGTTGTCTGGCCGAGCACTACTATCGTCGCCGTGACCGATGCTTGGCGCAGCGACTGTTCAATCTTCGCCGCATTGGCCCCGATAATGATCACCGCTCGCACCGTTTGTTTGGCAATCTCCGTGGCCATTTCATCATAATCCGCCCCCTTGTCATACCCGCCGACGATCAGCACTTTCGGCGCTTCAAACGCCCGCAGCGCCGCGATAGCGCTGCCCGGCGTAGTAGCGATACTGTCATCGTAATACTTCACGCCGTTTTTCTCAGCAACGAATTTTAATCGATGCGGCAGCCCCGTGAAACTCTCTAGCCCAGCCGCATACTGCTCGTCGGTCACTGTGATCGGCAGTTCTGTCACCGCGCTCATCGCCGCACAGGCGTTCTCGAGGTTGTGCGCGCCCGGCAGCCGCAAATGATCGGTGCGACAAATCCGCCGATCTTGCACGCAAAAGTAGCCATCTCGGACATACACCTGATTCTCGTCGGGAACGGCATAGCGGTGCGCAAAATCTAGCGCATCATCTCCACAATACTCACACGTCGCATGACCCTGCTCATCCAATAGTCCATTAAAAGGCGTAGCAGCTACTTCCTTCGAATATTTATTCGTTGGATGATATAAACATGTATCAATAATGCCCTGGTGACGACGAATATTTTTCTTGGCGTCGAGGTACTCGGCAAAATCCGTATGCACCTCCAAATGGTCCGGCTCGATCATCAATACCACGGCAATAGTTGGCGATTTCTCGAGATCCCACAGCTGAAAACTCGATAGTTCATAGACAACGATATCGTCCTTTGTGATGTTTGGTAGCGCGTCCAGTGCCGGCACACCAATATTCCCCACCAAATGCACCGTCTGACCGGCCGCCCGCAAGATCGCCGCGATCAGACTACAGGTCGTACCCTTACCTTTCGTCCCCGTCACGCCAATAATCGGCGCCGGACATTTGTCGAAAAACTCATTGGTCGCCGACCATATTTTGCCTGACGTTTTGAGCAGTCGCGGCGGCACACCCGGTGCTCGCACCACCATATCGGCATCCTGCAGCTGCTCGGCGAACACTGACTCGCCAGTCCGCACCGCCACGCCATCCGGCGCATCTTCAACCGCCTTCTGGTCAGCAATCACAAATTCAGCATCAGGAAAAGCCTGCTGAAAATATCTCAAACTTGATATACCCTCAAGACCATAGCCGGCGATAACGATCTTCATGGTTTCTATTATACCATCAAGAACTTCGAGATATTGGAATATCTAGCGCTGAATTGGCTACATCTCTCCTACAGCTTCTTGCCCCACTCTTTACTAAAGGTATCAAAACTAACTAGGGCAACCACATACGATTCCGCTTTATGCCGACGTAGCTCCACGTTAACAGCAACTGGAGGGATTAATCCGGAATCTATATGGGGTTGAAGGCGATGCAAAAGATCGTCTCGGATAAAGTCAACAATATAGTTACCAGTAACCTGCGGCACAAAATCATAGCGTAGCAAAGGCCTGCGTGGGAACCGGGATGGAACTGTCGGGTTTTTGTCATTGCTGTTTTGATTAATAAATATAGCCCGTTCTTGGCTGGCAACACTAGGGTATATTCTATCCTCTTTCTGCCGATCCTCCAGGGCGCACTGGCGTACAACTCGTGCAAACTCAGCAATTTCGGAGCACCAATGCAATATAGCGAGGTCATCTGGCTGTAAAATAACCTCATCGTTCTCTGGAGTTAACTCTTCAGAACCAGCGGTACTATGCTGCGGAGCATCACTCCGAATCGCGTGTTCGCCTATCTCTCGCAACACTGCATCACTAACGGCCTCCTCTTTAACTCCTTCATCAATTTGCTGTGGATATACGTTAGCCCTAAAAATTACCGAGCCATACGGAAGCATTGGGAGCGGGTCATAGCCGCCATCAGTATCCCGTCTAATTGGATGTGCCGTGATAGTGATATCTTCAGGAAGAAGTCCAGAGTCTATATGTGGCTGGATTTGCTTCATCATATAGCCCTCAACGCAGCCCTTCTCACCCTCTGTGTCCAATGAACTCCTATCAATATGAGACTCTTCACACACTTTCAGGAGAAAAATTGCGTCCTTCATATGCTGCACGCCACTGTATGTATATGCATCGGTATTTTCAAGAGGCATTGATACCTCAACCCGACCACGAGAAGGATCGACAGGTTGCCGTCTATCTATAATACTCGTACGCAGATCACGCACTACACGATACATCGTACATACGAGTGGTAATGCGTCCCGACCCTCTAACATGCTACCATTCTCAAGAGCCTCCCGTATTTGGTCGGCAACTGCATCACTGCGCGCCTGATCAGCAGCCATTTGATCAAGCAATCTCGCTCGCTCCTGCTCCGATATTGCTGGATCAAGATCGGTCTCTACTAGATTATGTTCATGCATGTTCTGCTCCTCTCGCATTGCGACTAAATAAACCGGCTATTCCAAAGACAGTCCACTCACCTCAGTCCAACTGAATAACCCCATAGTAATGGTAATACACAAGGGTTATCTTTCTCAAGCATAAGCAGGAAGATCCCACCTAAAACAGCCCCTCAAGCTTCTCCTGCAGTCGCCCGAGCAGTTCTTTATCGCCGCTACTCACGCCAGCAAGCACCCAGGTATTTGCTGCAAAAAACTCTCGTGCCACCCGAACAATTTGGTCAGCGGTCACTGCCAAAATCGCTGTCGGCACGCCCTCATAATTCTTGACGAAATCATCGGCAAAATAACGCCCGGTATAAAAATTGCTGACCTGCGCTACCGTTTGCGCCCCCATCTGATAGCGACCCAGCGCATACGACTTGGCATTCTCGATATCCTCTGAGGTGATCGTTCCGTTCAGCACCCGACGCAGCTCACGCACGATGATATCAAACAGCGCTTCCGCCGTCTCGAGGTTGACCTGGCCGCCAAAATCCCACGCCGAATCATAAAACCCGACCGAAGTGTCGCTGAACACACCGTAAGCCAGCCCCTTCTTGCGCGCCGCCCCGAAAATCCGCGAGCTCATCGTCCCGGTCAAGATATGATTCAAGCAGCCCATAGCGTCAGAATCCTCATCGCTCAGCTCGCGCGGCAGATTCATCGACCAGCCAAATGTCAGATTCGAGGCCTCCTTGCGGCGGATAAAAATCGGTGCGGCACTCGACAGGTTATCGTGCGGAATGGTAAACCGCTCGCCCGGCTCTAGCTGCCACTGCTCCAGCGATTCACGAATCGTCGCCATCCGCCCAGTCAACTTACCGGCCACCACAAACCGCATATTGTTGAGCGTATGTGTCCGCCGATGATGCTCCTTGATGTCTTTTAGGGTAATCGCGTCAATCGTTTTCAGCCGCTGATTATATGTCAAAATATCCTCGCCCAGTGCTTGCTGCACCCGCGGCCACATCACGCGGTTGTGGTTATTGAGATAGCCGGTCAGCTCACTCCGGACATTGCCTTTCTCGGCCTCTAGTTCCTCGGCGTTAAAGCGCGGCGTGGTGATCGCCAACCGCTGTAATTCTAAAATCCGATCCCATTCAAAATCCGCACAGGTCGCCTCATACACCATTGAATAATCAGAGGTAAACGCATTATGATAGGCGCCATTCTTGGTAAACTCCTGCTCATACGCGTGCTCCGAACGAAACTTCTCATTCGCCCCAAACGCCATATGCTCCATGATGTGCGCCGTCTCGTAGATATCCTTGTCGCGGACATAGCGATTGCCCGCCCGAAACTGCACCTGAAAGCTCATCACTGTCGCGTCCGGCACATCAATAAACAGGCCTTTCGCACCGTTTCTCAATTTTATTTCTTTGACCGTATGTTTCATCTGTCTGTCGCTCTCTGCCCACCGGTTTTAGATTTATTTGCGATTCTTTTTGCGGTTTTGGCGCTGCGCTTTTTTCTTCTTGCGTGCTTGGTTCTTGGCGCGGTTCGACTCAGCGTTAGATTTACCCTTTTTTACCGAAAAGTCACCGTCGCGATTTTCCTCGCCCGTACCAACTTCATTAACGCCACGCTCGACTGCACTTTCGGCAAGGCGCGTTAGCTCGGTGTCATACTCATCATCCTGTGATTGGCGAATCACCGCGTCGGATTTATGAATATGAAAAATTGTGTTCAGAACTTCGTTACGCAGATTTTCCTGAAGGCTGGTGAACAATTTTTGTGACTCCGCCCGGTACTCTACCAACGGATCGCGCTGCCCAACGCTGCGCCAGTGAATACCTTCGCGTAGGTGCTGCATATTCTCCAGATGCTGCATCCACAAGGTGTCGAGCACCGCCATATACACCTCACGCTCCACACCACGCAGTTCCTCAGCACCAATTTCTTCATCTTTTTCCTGATAGGCCTGACGTGCTAGTTTCAGGGCTTTTTGGAGGCGCAGACGGTCTTTCTTCTCGAGGCCAATCTTGCGTACCGCCGCTTCATCGACTGGAAAGGCTGCCGTAAATTCCTCGATAAACTTCGGGTTGTTTTTTGTTGGTAGCATCACTAACTCTTTGACTCTGTCGCGCAACAGCCGTTCAATTTCCGGCTGGATATTGTCGCCTTCAAGGATTTTTCGCCGCATCGTGTAGACCACGCGGCGATGGCGATTAATGACGTTGTCGTACTGAACAACATTTTTGCGCGTATCAAAGTTATAGCCTTCGACGCGCTTCTGCGCTGCTTCCAAAGTTTTCGATACGGCGCGGTTTTGAATCGGCGTATCTTCGTCGACACCCAGCCGATCCATCAACGCCGCAATGCGCTCACCCTGGAAAATTCGCATCAAATCATCTTCGGTCGACACGTAGAACTGCGTCTCGCCCGGGTCGCCCTGACGACCGCCACGACCACGCAGCTGATTGTCAATGCGTCGTGACTCATGCCGCTCCGAGCCAATCACCACCAGACCGCCCAATTCCTTGACGCCCTTGCCCAATTTAATGTCGGTACCACGTCCAGCGATGTTTGTCGCTAGCGTAATGGCGCCCTTTTCACCAGCCTTCTCGATGACGGCTGCCTCACGCTCATTATTCTTGGCATTGAGAATCTCAAACTTGATGCCTTCCTTTTCCAGATATTTGGCAATCTGCTCGTTCTTGGCAATCGAACCAGAACCAACCAGTACCGGCCGACCTTGCTTGTGATAATCCTTGATAGCCTCCGCGACTGCCTTCAACTTACCCTTTTCGGTCTTGAAAATTAGGTCTTCTTTGTCGTCGCGAATCACTGGTTTATTCGGTGGAATCTGAATGACGTCCAGCGAATAAATTTGTTGAAACTCCTCAGCCTCGGTGAAGGCCGTACCGGTCATACCGCTCAATTTATTGTACAAACGGAAATAATTCTGGAACGAAACGGTCGCCAGCGTCATGCTTTCCTCTAGCACGGGCACATTCTCTTTAGCCTCGATGGCCTGGTGCAAACCTTCGTTGTAGCGACGTCCCTGCATCAAACGACCGGTGTGCTCATCGACGATAATCACCTCACCGTTATTGGTTACCACGTAATCTTTGTCGCGCTTGAACAATGTTTGTGCTCGCAGGGCTTGGTCCATGTGGTAAACGCTGCGCACGTGGTCTGGTGTGTACAAATTTTTTATTCCCAGCAGTTTTTGGACTTTTTCCACGCCCTCGTCGGTCAAGGCCACGCTGCGGCGCTTTTCATCCAAAACGTAATCTTCCGGTACCAATTTGGCAGCAACTTTAGCAAACGTGTAGTAATTATCTGGATTTTCCGCTGCTGGCGCCGAGATGATCAGTGGCGTCCGCGCTTCGTCGATCAAAATTGAGTCCACCTCGTCAACGATAGCAAAGTTCAGTTCGCGCTGACGTAATAAGTCAACATCGTTCACCATGTTGTCACGCAGATAGTCAAAACCAAACTCGTTGTTGGTGCCATACGTAATGTCGGCCGCGTAAGCTTCTTTACGA
Organism: uncultured Candidatus Saccharibacteria bacterium; assembly: GCA_963547725.1. Lineage (GTDB taxonomy): Bacteria > Patescibacteriota > Saccharimonadia > Saccharimonadales > Saccharimonadaceae > Nanosynbacter. The sequence goes on from CAUUSE010000013.1 coordinate 7,302, forward strand.
GTAACTGGGCGGAGCTTGCGCATGCGTGGATCGTCGTGATGCTCATTGTCGTAATCTTTATCATAGACAAACGACGCTTCGTTAATGATCACGCCAGTCGTCAGACCCAAAAAGTCATATACCTGACCCATCCAACCAGCGTCACGCTGCGCCAGATAATCATTGACTGTCACCACGTGAACGCCCTTTTCCTCCAGCGCGTTGAGATATGTCGGTAGCGTCGCCACCAAAGTCTTACCCTCGCCGGTCTTCATCTCAGCCACATTACCCTCATGAAGTACCATGCCGCCGATTAGCTGGACATCGTACGGACGCTCGCCGATGACGCGCTTGGCTGCTTCGCGCACCACTGCAAAGGCGTCTGGCAAAATCGTATCTAGCGTTACGTTTTTCTTCGTCAGACGCTTTTTCAGCGCTTCTGTCTGTGCTCGTAGCTCCTCGTCCGACATTTTTTCATATTTTTCAGACAGACCATTAATCACGTCAACCTGTTTACGCAGCCGCTTCAAAATCTTCTTTTGCGGATCGCCAAAAATCTTACTCAGCGCCTTTTGTTGTGTCATTGCCATAAACTCAAAACTCCCTCACTTTCAGGCATTTTCAAAAACTGTATACAATTATACCGTGCAGGGCTGGAAAATTAAAGGGTGTTAATTAAAATCCCTTCTACTGCTCGCGTTGGAAACCGCGCTTGAACCGTGCCAGTACGCCGCGGCTGCTGCCAACATGTGCCAACACATCATCCTTGTATTTACGTAGCTGCCCGTTCAGCTTCGCTTCAACGATATCGATGGCCGCCAGCACGTTCATCGTCGAATCTTTGGCGGTAATTTTCTTGTCCGGTACATTAATAATTACTTCAACCTCGTACTTATTGCCACCAGGATTATCAATCTGCTTGATCTTTACATCAGCAGTCGCGCTCTTGCGGGCATGCCGCGGCAAGTACTTGCCCAGCGCACCGATTTTGCGCTCGACGTATTTCTTTGTGGTGTCCGTCAATTCGTATTTGACACCGGTAATGGTAATATCTTTAATCATTTCTTCCTCCTATTATTATATGCTAGCGCGGTAAAACATAACATCATAGATCTCTTTAATGTCGTTCGTCAGTGCCATATACCCTCCTAGACTCCATTATATCATCTCGCGGCCATTCATATACGGATGCAGTGCTTCTGGTACCACGACATCGCCCTCCGCGGTCTGGTAATTTTCGATAATTGCCACCATACAGCGACCCAATGCAAAGGCCGTCGCATCATTCGTGTGGACAAGCGAAACACCTTCTGTATTTCGTACACGAGTCTGTAGACGACGCGCCTGATAGTCAGTCATGTAGTCAGCAGTATGTGTCTCGCGGTACTTGCCCTGACCCGGTAACCAGACTTCCATGTCAACACCACGCGCATTTGGCTTACCGATATCAGCGGTGCATTTCATCAGGACATGGTACGGCAGCTTGAGCTGAGTCAAAAGCCACTCTTGAATGGCAATAAATAGGAGGTGCTCGCTATAGCTATCCTTCGCCTCAGTGAAGCTCTCCATCTCGAGCTTATCGAACTGATGCATCCGAATCAGCCCCTCCATGTCCTTGCCGTACGTCCCCGCTTCTTTGCGGAAGCTGGTCGCAAAGCCTAAGTACCGAAGCGGTAATTGCTTGGCGTCAAAAATCTCACCAGCATGCATACTACCGAGCACATGCTCAGCGCTTCCCTGGAGCCACAGTTCCTCACCCTCAATCTTATAACGATCGTCACTTGGCTGGAGACGATCCATCTGATCATACGGCTCGGTCCGAATCATCAGTGGCGGCAGCACTGGGATGAATGGTTTTGTATTGACACCAAGGCCAGCCTTTTCGGCGATCTCCTTGATCACCGCTGGGTTGGTGAGAGATGTAATCACAAACTGGATAATTGCCTGTTGCAACAACACCAAATCACCCATGATATAAGCAAAGCGAGCGCCAGCAACCTTGGCGGCTCGTTCTTTGTCGAGCCAGCCTTTTGCCTCGGCAATTTCGTAGTGATTTTTCGGCACAAAATCAAAGGCTGGAATATCACCGACGACCTTTATCTCAACGTTCTCATCCTCACTCAGACCAATTGGCACGTCGGCGTGCGGCATATTAGGCACCTGCTTTAGTAGTGCCGTGTATCGTTCCTCGACCTCGCTCAGCTGAGCCTCAAGCCCGCTCAGCTTGGCCTTGATGGCCTTGCCCTGCTCAATCAAACTTGGCTCAGGCTTGCCGCCCTTCATTTTGGCAGCAATCTCATTACGCTGCTGGCGCAACTCATCAACCTGCCGCTGCGCCTCACGACGCTCGTCATCTAATTGCAACAATGTCGCAATAGACACGTCACACCCCTTGTGTTTCGCCGCAGTCTGCACTGCTTCGGCGTTATCTCGAATAAAGCGAATATCTAACATGGTATCATTGTAGCAGATATACGATAATTTATCTCGCTAACTTGACTAGTTTGAAAGCTTGGTAATCGTCAGGCTTGCGTCGCTAAGCTGCACACTTTGGAGGTCTGATACGACGATCAACTTTAGCTTGGTACCAGCTGTGGCTCGCATCATCCGTGAATACGGCAGTGTCGAACGACGAACACCGGCTTGGTTAGATGACCATGCGCCCTCTGGACGATCACCGTTCACATCATTAACAATTTGGTAAATATTACGCACTGGCGAGTTGTCAACGGTACGAATACTGGAACGGATGAAATATACACCATCACTTGGAATAGTATACGTGTGATTCACCGGATCCCAGGTACCACCGCCGGTATTCGTGGTGATCGTTGTCATCGGAATAGCTGTATAAGTGTCAGCGTTAACATTTACCGCCGCGATGTTACCGTTACCGACGCCGATCGAGCCAGCAAACATCGTTTCTTGCGGCAAGCTCCTCCACGCAACATCACAATCTGCCGCCGACTTTTTCATCAGTACCTGACCAATTGACCCACCGGCCGGAATGTTTGAGCCGGTAAATGTCAGTCCAATATTCGGCGTACCACTGCCCGTGACAGTAAGGCCAGTCGAACATGGCTGAGTACTATTCGTCACATTAACTGTTGCATTTGCACCAGCTTCGCCCTTTTCACCTTTATCACCTTTTTGTCCTTGAGGACCAGCGTCGCCCTTCGGGCCTTTAGCTCCAGGTGCACCGGCATCTCCCTTAGCTCCTTGTGGGCCGGCAGGGCCAGTGTCGCCCTTGGCTCCTGGCTCGCCCTTCTCACCCTTAGCGCCCTGTGGACCCGCTGGGCCAGTCTCACCTTTAGCGCCCTGTGGGCCGATAGGACCTTTATCCCCCTTAACACCTGGTATACCCTGGGGGCCGGGCAGGCCCTGAGGACCTACTGGGCCAGTGTCACCTTTGTCGCCTTTTTGGCCTTGTGCGCCCGTCGCTCCAGTATCACCTTTGGCGCCTTTGAGTCCTTGCGGGCCAGCGGGACCGACTGGACCTACCGGACCGGTATCACCTTTGGCTCCCTGAGGACCTGCAGGACCTTGTGGACCATCATTACCTTTTTCACCCTTCTCACCTTTTTGGCCTTGTGGACCAGCTGGGCCCTGTGGGCCGGCAGGGCCAGTGTCGCCCTTCGGGCCTTGTGGACCAGCAGGCCCCTGAGAACCTTGTGCACCGGTTGCACCTTGAGACCCTGCTGCACCTTGCGGGCCAGCGGGACCTTGTGGACCGGTATCACCCTTATCGCCCTTCGGACCCTTCAAGTCAGATAATGCAATGAGGTTGCTCCACGTAGCATCACCCCTGTAGCGCCACTGGATATACAACGCGGTTTTCTGTAACTCAATCTCTCGCCCATCGTTACCAGCATCACCCTTTTGGCCTTGTGCGCCCGTCGCTCCAGTATCACCTTTAGCACCCTGTTGGCCGGCATCGCCCTTCTCGCCCTTGTCGCCCTTGTCACCCTTGTCACCCTTGGCGCCGGCGTCTCCTTTATCTCCCTTAGCGCCAGTATCACCTTTGTCGCCCTTATCACCTTTTTGACCCTGTTGGCCAGTATCGCCTTTGTCGCCTTTGGGACCCTGTGGGCCAGCCGGACCGACGACACCATTGGCATCGCCCTTCTCGCCCTTGTCACCCTTTTGGCCCCGTGGACCAGCTGGACCCTGAGCACCGGTGTCACCTTTTGGTCCGGTCGCACCGTTTTTACCATTCGCTCCATCCCGACCGTTAGCTCCACGCTGTCCTGTACTTACGCCGTTTTTACCGTCTTTACCAGCGGCTCCGGCCTCACCAGTGTCACCTTTGTCACCTTTCTCGCCCTTGTCGCCTTTTTCACCCCGCAACTCAGAAAGAGAAACGATATCTTGCCAATCACCATCCATAAACTGCCACTGTACCTTGCCATTGCTTTGGCGTAGGCTAATCTGATCTGGACGAACCCCCTTGTAAAAGCGATTACCGCCGCCCCACGGCCACCACCACAGCAGTAGAATGATTAGTATCGTGACGATAAATAAACATATTACCAGTTTACGACTCGCATATGTTTTATCTGAGCGCTCGTTCATATTGTATTATATCCCCTATTTGATCTTGCTATACGCTTATTTACCGTGATTATAGCATGAGCATATTCTAAAAGCCATAATTTTATCAAAAATCGCAGGTAATTACGACAGGTCAGCCACAATTACGTAGTATGAGCCAGTCATTCCGTACGCAGCGCCTCAATTGGGTCAAGCTTTGCTGCTTTGCGGCTCGGCAAGAATCCCGCAATAATTGCTACTAACATCAACCCGACAACAATGACGAGACCGCTAATTGGTACAAATATCAGGAGTGAATGTTCCCCCAAATTAAGCGCCCCGGAGATCATTGGGTTACACAACTCACCAATTCCCCACGCGCCGAGCACTCCGAGTGCACCACCCAGGAAGCCAACCCATGCTGCTTCGTAACGGAACAGCCTGGCAATATCACGCCGACTAGCACCAAGCGCCTTCATTAGTCCAATCTGTTGCGTTCGCTCCAACACCGAAATGTATTGAGTATTGACGATGCCAAATATACTCACCACCAAGGCCAACACACCAAACCCAAACACAATCCACTGCAGCAAGTTTACGAAGGTAAAGAGCAGCTCCTGGATATCTTTCGAGGTTACCGCTGACAGGTTCAATTCATCTTTAAGAGCTTTCTTGACGTCTTCGGGCTTTTTACCATCAGCCACCGTTGCTGAAGCGGTAATATACTTTTGGTACTGCGGCGTACCGAGCGTTGCAAATTCAGTCAGCTCCTTGGCAGTCTCTGGGCTGATATAGGTATTTGGTGTATTCGTCGCTTGCTCCGGCGATTTCTTTGATACCGCTACAATGGTCAGCTCTTTGTGCTTCAACTTACTACTTGTTAGTTCACGCACGCCAGCCTCGCCGCGCTGCCGATACGCCTTGGCAATGTCCTCTTCACTGACTTTCTGCGGCGCTTGCTCAACGGTGAGCGTCAACTTGCTACCGATGATCTTGTCCGCAGAGATCCCCAATTCCTCAAGGTAGGACTCTGGTATTATCACTTCATTATCCCCCAACTGAGTACCCTTGGACATCATCCTGCCCGCTACTGTCTCAACACGGATACCGCTATCGCGCATCGCTACCTCGCCCGTGTACTTTTTATCAGACTTGGTACTAAACGTCAGGTATTTTGGGTTCAATTGATATAGCGGCGTCACATCTTTCAAGTCACTGCGCGCCTTCAGTTTGGCTATATCATCAAGAGTCAATAGCTCAACTTCTGCGCCACGATGTGTACCAGTGTCCGGCTTATACTCCTTAAGTGGCTTATTGCTGCGACCGGTAAACGCCTCACTCGCCTTGCCAATCATCAATCCTTGAGGATTAATATTACTGCTGATGATCCTGTCAATATATTGCCGCGCACCCTCGCCAGCCATCAAACTGGCGGTAATCGCAAAGCCACCCACCGCGATGGCGATACTAGTGAGCAAGGTGCGCATCTTAGCTCGCCGCAGATTCCGCCCAGCCCGACGCACGATATCTAGCGTTTTCATTTCTTCGCCTCCTTCTTGATAGCTTTCGTGGTTCTTGACTGTTTCGTCTGGCGACGAGGCTTCTTTGGCTCAGGTAGAGGAGCTGCGGCAGCAATTGTCACCGTGGCGGCATGACGATGAGCCCTCGAGGCCACCGTTTTACCTTGAGCGATCCGAATCGCGTCTTCAATCGCCGAATCAGATTCAACTCGACCATCTTTGATACGAACAATCCGCTCACATCGTTTCGCCAAATCTTCATCATGCGTCACGATAATCAAGGTTGCGCCGTGCTGTTTTTGATACTCAAATAACAGATCTTCAATCATCGCCGATGTTACCGAGTCAAGATTACCGGTCGGCTCATCGGCAAACAAGATCGCTGGTTCACCGGCAATAGCCCGGGCGATCGCCAGGCGCTGCTTTTGCCCACCAGAGAGATGTTTAGCACGCACCTTAATCTTATCAGTCAAATCAACCGCTTTTAATGCCGACTCGATGCGCCGCTTGCGCTGAGCACGAGGGACGCCAGCAGTTTCCAGCGACAAACTGACATTGTCATAACACGTTTCACCACCTTCAACGAAAAAACTCTGAAAGATAAAGCCTATCTTCTCGGCGCGAAATCTATCTATTGCCCACGTCTTGAGGCACAAAATATCCTCGCCATCAATCAACACTTCGCCCCGCTCAGGCTTATCCAATCCCGAGATGGTGTGCATCAGCGTCGACTTGCCCGAACCAGATTTTCCTAAAATCGCCACACTCGCCCCATCCGCGATCTCGATATTGACATCATCTAACGCCACGAAAGCATTTTTCTTGCCGCCGTACGTCTTGGTAATATGTTTGACCTCTATCATTCTCCCTCCTAACTTCTGCAGTTTCTCGTCATAACAAGGACAAGATGTCATAACCAAGCCTGACCTCTACATTACAATCGTATCATAGAATGAAGAATGCGATCAAAACTTATAATTTCCTAATCGCGTCCGTAGTCGCCCAACCCAAAGGATACGAGGTAGCAGCATAAAAAAGTGACCATACGCTTTTAATGACGAACTAAACCGCACCGATTGCACCACTTGCCAGTAATCCAATGATCAGCACGCCCAGCCCGACTCGATACCAAATAAATAGCGAGAAGTCATTCCGCGCCACAAACTTAAGCAGCCACGATATCGCAATGTAGCCAACCACAAACGACACGATTGTCGCAAGTCCCGTTGCTGTCCAACCAACGCCGCCGGCAATGTGCTTTGAGGCGGTCAACATCTCCAGTAGCCCGGCCGCCACCAGCGCCGGGATACCGAGGAAAAAGCTCAACTTCGTCACCGTCACTCGGTCAAATCCCCGCAGCAGCCCCACCGAGATCGTTGCTCCCGACCGACTGATACCCGGTATCAAGGCCAGGCACTGCCCCACACCAATCGCCAGCGTATCTCGCCACGTCGTTTGCTGCTCGCTGCGGTGACTGGCTTTCTCTGAACGCCTATCGGCCCACCACATCACCAGACTCCAGCCGATCAACGCCACCGCCACAAACCACAAACTACGCAGCACCGTCTCGACCTGATCCTTAAACAGCAGCCCAATCACTGCGATCGGCACCGAACCGATGATAATCGCCCAGCCATACGCATAATCAAACTGGCGCCGCGCCCGCTTCCACCACAGCCCGCGCCACCACGCACTTAGCACCCGCCAAATATCGCTCCAAAAATAGATGATCGCTGCCAAGATCGCGCCGATCTGAATCACCGCCGTGAATGCCGTCAGACTCGGATCATCAATTCTCATCCCCATTAATTTCTCGACGATCGTCAAATGCCCCGTCGAAGAAACTGGCAGAAACTCCGTTACGCCTTCAATAATACCGAGGATAATCGCTTGCCACCACGCCACTGCTTAATAGCTCCTTCTCATCCCTTCAGTGTAGCAGCTCAGTAAGCATTCGCCAACCCTCACGCTCACTATGCGTTGCTTGATTGTGGTACGGGCGATGGCGACAGCGGCCCAGACACGTGCAATCGCACAAACCCGAAGCAGTCGACGTCAAGTTCTGGCGAGAGGCCAAACCACGTCGTGCGACAGCGACTACGCTGATTTTCAACTCTGAGCACGAGCTTATCACCATCACGTACCGCCGACACCTTTGGCTGCTGGCGCTTGCCCTTGAGGTCTATATAGCGCAGTTCAACCTTGATATCACCTCGGGTCGTATCCCCAAAATGTAACGGGATATTCCCACCCTCGACGTGGACATACTTCACGCCCTTCATATCACTTGGCAGTTCAACCGGCACGATTTTTGTCAAACGCTCCTCGTCACGTGCTAGCTCATTCGCCATACCGACGCCAAACAGCGTCATTCCCGAAACCGATAGTGCTCCCACAACTAGCGCCACCACCGTCATAACCACCGATAGCCGCTTTAATGTCCACGTAAAGGCACTGTGGCTCAATATCGCGCCCAGCCATACCGCCGCCACGCCACCAACGAGTAAGGATGCCCACAGACCCCACGCCCACGGCTGTGCATAGAATCCATCAAGCAAACCAATCACCGCGATGCCACTGACCGCCCCCACGATCAGTGCCACCAACAGCCCCAGCGTTACCATGAGAATACCAACACCAAGAATAAATCGAAATACTTTTGCTGCCGTATGACCCGTGTTACTATTCCGTCCTACGGATGGCTCATTCCGACTGGCCTGACGCTTCAGCGAATCAAACGTTACTGCCTTGCCGCGCATTTGGAGCTTATCAGAGGCAGTCCGCGCCTCTGGAACTGACAGCCACATCACGATATAAATCAATACCGCCGCACCAAAGGTAATAAATGGCGAAAAAATGAACAATAATCGTACCCACAAAGGATTGGTTCCCCAATAGGCAGCGATGCCTGCACACACGCCACCAATCAGCGCATGCTCCGTATCACGCATCAGCCGTCGCTCTGAACGCTCTGAACGCTCGGGCTCGTCATCGGTCTCCACCGCCTCGTCATCATCCGAAAAATCACGCGGTTCGCCCATTTGTTTTTGCACCGCCAGGACGTCGTCGTGACTGATCACGCCATCTTTCGACACGCCGCGCTCCGCCAAAAGCTCCACCATTCGCGCTTCGATTTCGCGCATAGCTTCTGGCTCCGCGTGCATATTTTTCTGGATTAAATTAAGGTACTTTTCCAATGATTTTTTGGCATCAACTTCCACGCTAAACGGTGTTTTTGCCAAATGAATTCTGGTTATTTCTTTCATCGCTTGGCTCCTTTCTCGAGATTTTTCAGCGAATTGTTTAACAGTTTTATCCGATCTTTCAATTCATCCACCAATTGCTTGCCATTGTCAG
>CAUUSE010000014.1:0-16372 GCA_963547725.1 uncultured Candidatus Saccharibacteria bacterium
TGGACTGCTGGTTCGAGAGCGGCAGTATGCCGTTTGCCCAGCTGCATTATCCGTTCGAAAACCAGGCTCAGTTTGAGCAGAATTACCCAGCGGACTTCATCGTTGAGTATATTGGCCAGGTGCGGGCGTGGTTCTATTATGTGCACGTTGTTAACACTGCTCTGGCAGAAATCGGCGCTTTTGGCGAGGCGGGCGAGCAGCACAAAAATGCCTATAGCAACGTCATCACTACTGGCGTGGTGGCGGGCAATGACGGCCGCAAGATGAGTAAGTCCTTAGGCAACTTTACTGACCCGAACGAGCTGATGGATAAATTCAGTGCTGATAGCTTGCGCTTCCTGCTGCTGAGTAGTCCGCTACTGAACGGCGAGGATTTTGCTTTGCACGATAAGGATGTCGGCGATGTGGCGCGCAAACTTGCCATGATTTGGAATATGTACGACTTTTTCACGATGTATGCTGAGGTTGATGGTTGGGAGTTTGACGGCGAGTTGATTGATCCGCTGAGTGGTCGAGCGATATTCGGTGACGAAGGCTTTGCCTTTCCGGCAAAGCGAGGCCAAGAGCGCCAGCTGGATCAATTGGCGGCCGAGCGGCCTGAGGCAACGGATATCGCGACCGTAGCTAATGTAGTTACGAATCCGCTCGATATCTGGATTATTAGCCGTTTGCACGAGCTGGTGGCTGAGGTCGAGAAGCAGGTGGATGCCTATAACATCCCTGATGCGCTGAGTCCGATTCTGCCATTCCTTGACGATGCATCGAACTGGTATGTGCGCCGCAGTCGCCGCCGCTTCTGGAGATCGTCGAAAGGGGCCGCGGGCGCTGAGGATGATGGTGATAAAAATGATGCGTACCGCACGCTGCACTATGTGCTGGTGCGCCTGAGTTACATCTTGGCACCGTTTACGCCGTTTTTAGCCGAGGAATTGTATCATAATCTGACGGGCGATGATGAATCGATTCACTTGAAGGATTGGTTGCCAGCGGGTGCGGTGAATGAGCAGGCGCTACTTGACATGGCTAGGACGCGAGAGTTGATCAACAACGGCCTTAGTTTGCGGATGAAGCAGGACGAGCACCAAGCATCGATCAAGGTGCGCCAGCCGCTGCAGTTTGCGGCATATGCGGGTGCAAAGCTGGCTGAGTACTACGAGCAAATCATGGCCGAGGAGCTCAATGTCAAGGAAATTCGCTGGATTGAGAATTTAGACGAGCACTTGGCTGATTATGACGTGACCGAGGGCGTGATCAAGCCAGAGAATTGGATCGAAATTAGTAAGCACTTGACGCCCGAACTCAAACGCGAGGGCCTGATGCGTGAGGTCATTCGTCACGTGCAGAGTGCGCGCAAGAAGGCGGGATTGCAAGTGGACGATCGAATTACGCTGCAGCTGACGACGAATGACGAGCAGCTCCGCCAAGCGATTGATGAGCATGCTGAGGCGATTGCTACTGAGACGCTGGCGGTGTTTGGCGAGGTACATGACAATCAGTCGACAGTGACGGTTGAAGGGGCTGAGCTCGAGATTGCCCTTGCTGTTGTAAAATAGTCATCACGATAAAGGTTGCGCCTCAAAACTAATGCGTGGCAAGCGTTTGCTCGGCTGCGCGCTGATCGGACATTCATGACCTTGGCGATCGCCATACAACGCGGTACAATGGGTCTATGTGTAATCTAGCAGTTCTCAGTCAGTTACTCTTTTTTGCGCGAGCTGGTGGTGGCGGGTCAAGTTCTGGCGGTGGTGGCGTTGTCCTTTTCGGGATACCGATGGTAATTGCAATTTCGGTAAGTGGTTTTGTGAAAAAAACCACTCAGTCAAAGATGGCCGCCATAGCGGTCGGGTTTTTGGCCGGCCTACTCGCCAGTTTGTTCTACCTACTCGGCGGTGTTGTTATATTTATCCTGGTGGCTATCTCGGCATTGATCGGTGCGACTATCGGTGCATTTACGGATAAGATCAGCCGTTTTCGCAAGGGCAGTGAGGCCGCGCAGCAAGCCGTCCGGCAAGCGGCGGCTCAGGACAGCGCCTGGAACGAACAGGGTATTGTCAATTATGCAACAACGGTGTTTAATCGGTTTCAATATGACTGGGAGCGGATGGATTTGCCATCAATTCAGCAATACGTCACGCCGAATTATGCGCGGCATATCGGACTAATGTTGTATGCTCTACAACAGATGGGGCGAGTCAATCGCATGAAGAATGTGGCGATCAGTGAAGCGATTATCACCCGGGCGTATGATGATGCGAATGATCAGAATGACCGAGTAAGTGTGAGTTTTGTTGCCTCGGCAAATGATGAGCTGGTTGACACGGCGAGCGGTGTGGTGCTGCATCGTGACACAGACGAGTTTGGTGAGCAGTGGAACTTTGTGCGCTCGGGTGATGGCTGGTTACTTGATAGTATTGATCAGGAAACAGAAGATCCCGCCCAGCTTGTTGCCTCTATGCAGCAGTTTGCAGCGCAATACGACATGTACTTCAGTCCGGACTGGGGGCGGCTACTGCTACCGACCCGCGGTGAATTATTTAAGGGCGGCTTTAAGGGTACTGACATCAACAACCATATCATTGGGTTCTGGACGGGTAATCTATTGGTGCAGCTATACACCTATGTGGCTGACGCCTCAAATACCGATTCGGCGGCTACGTACATCATTGGACAGGTCAATCTGCCAAAGTCGTATGGCGGGATTTTGGTGGAGCGTCGGGATTCGCGCTTCCTGAAGCGGTTCAGGGCGCCGTCGGGTTATAAAAAAGTAGAACTGGAGTGGGGCGACTTTAACAAGCGCTACCAAGTCTACGCCACCGATGAGAACCAGGTGACGAGCTTTGAGCTGCTCAATCCAAGTTTCATGGCCTGGTTGTACGATCAAGACATTAAGGTTAATATTGAGGTGGTAGATAATATTGTTTATCTCTATGCCAAAATTTCCACTGGCGAGATGCGCTACGGGGAGATGATGGATATTTTGCAGAAATCACATAAAGAACTCAAGATGTAAGGAGGAAATATGATTACCAAAGCTATTATTCCGGTCGCTGGTTGGGGTACACGGATGCTGCCAATCACTAAATCGATTGAAAAATGTATGCTGCCGATTGGTAATCGACCGCTGATTGATTATGTGGTGCAGGACTGTTTGGCGGCCGGCGTGCGCGAGCTGATTTTTGTGGTGGGTGAGCAGAGTTCACAGCTGGAGAGCTATTATCGGAGCAACATCTTGCTCAACGATTATTTACGGAGCCGGGGTAAGGATGACAAGTTAGCCCTGGTGGCGCCGATTGATGCGAAGCTTCATTTTGTGACGCAACCGAGCTACGGTAAGTACGGATCAGCGGTACCGGTGGCCTTGGCGGCGGACTATCTCGAGGATGGCGAGTCGGCAGTAGTGCTGATGGGTGACGACTTTATGTATAATGCTGATGGCTCAAGCGAAGTGGCGCGACTCTTAGCAGCGACGCCAGACGGTCAATGTAGCCTGCTGGCTCAGGAAGTACCGGGCGATGACATTAGTCGGTACGGGGCGATTGTGATAGACGAGGCTGGTAATTTTGTAGAGATCGTGGAAAAGCCAAAGCCAGAAGAGGCGCCGAGTCACTTTGCCAACATCGGTAAATACGTCCTCACCAAGAAAGTTATCCAGTCTTGTGCTGATGTTGAAATATCGCCGCGTGGTGAGTATGAGTTAACTGATGCAGTCAGTAATTATGCGCGAGCTGGTGGCGTCGTCAAGGTTGTGCCGGCAGTGGGCATGCATCTTGACGGTGGTAATGTCGAGGGCTGGCTGCACGCAAACAATGTGGTATGCGGTCGGTCAGGGTCGTGTTCGTGTAATTGATTTTAGGATGATAGCACAGCGCCGGCGAGGTAAAGAAACTGGGGCAGTATTGATTTGTTGGTGCGTCTCTGGTACAATGGAACGGATTGAAAACTAATTTTTAAGGAACGAAATGAAAGCAGTCGTAAAAATCTCTGGCAAGCAATACATTGTCAGCGAAAAAGAGTCCCTCTTGGTGGATCTCCTCCCTGAAGGCACAAAAGAACTCACTCTCGACGCACTTTTAGTGATTGATGGTGATAAAACAACAGTTGGCACACCAACCGTAAAAGGTGTGGTAGTGAAGGCAAAGGTTGTTGAAGCAGAAGTTAAGGGTGACAAGGTCCGCGTTATCCGCTACAAGAGCAAGAAACGTGTCCACAAAGAAACGGGTCATCGCCAGAAGTACACCAAGATTGAGATTACCTCGATCAAATAACCGATGAATTAGCATACCGCCCCGTGATGAGGGCGGTATTTTTATGGCCGAAACTATGGTACAATGAGGTAAGCAGAAGGGGTATCGATGACGAAGATTATTGCGGTGACAAATCAAAAGGGCGGCGTCGGCAAGACGACGACTTCAATCAATGTGGCATATTTTTTGGCAAAAGCCGGTAAGCGGACGCTGATCGTTGACTTTGATCCGCAGGGTAATGCCACCAGCGGCCTTGGCATTGATAAGCAAGAGCTGGGCATAACGATGACTGAGGTAGTGACTGGTCAGGCAGCCTTGAATAATATAATTATTCAGACCGACATCAAGAATCTATCGATCGCACCAGCCACGTCGCACTTAGCAAATACCGAGGTTGAGTTGGCCCAAGCCGAGGGGCGGTTTGTGCGGCTGCGCCAGGCGCTGGCGAGCCTCGCTGGGCATGATTATGTGATCATTGATAGTCCGCCGAGTCTGAGTCTGCTGACCGTGAATGGGCTGATCGCAGCGCAGTATGTCTTGCTACCGGTACAGGCAGAGTTTTATGCATTAGAGGGGCTAGGGCAACTCATGGAGACGATGAAGTTGGTCCGCAAGGGGCTCAATCCGCATCTGCGGCTACTTGGCGTGGTGACCACCATGGTTGATTCGCGAACGACTCTGTCGAGTCAGGTGTATGATGAAATTAAAAAGCATTTTGCTGATACGATTTTCAAGACGACGATTCCGCGTAACATTCGCCTCGCTGAGGCGCCAAGTCATGGCGTGCCGGTTGGCGTGTACGATCGTTTCTCAAAGGGCTCGCGGGCCTACCACGCGCTGACCAAAGAAATTATCGAGAGGATTGAAGGATGAAAAAGGGGCTTGGGCGGGGATTTGATTCGCTGATACCGACAAATTTGTTTGACGAGGCTTTTGACCCGACGGCTAGTCAAGATGCGACAATGTCGCAATTACGTCAGATACCAATTACCGATATTACGCCAGATCCAGATCAGCCGCGGCGGTTCTTTGATGAGGAGGCGCTGCGTGAGTTGGCCGATTCGATCCGTCGGCATGGCGTGGTGCAGCCGATCGTCGTGACGCCACGTGGGGCACAATTCATGATCGTGGCTGGCGAGCGGCGCTGGCGAGCGGCGCAACTGGCTGGATTAGTAGAGATGCCGAGCATCATTCGCAGTTTAAGCGATCAGCACCGATTAGAGGTATCGCTGATTGAGAACTTGCAGCGGCGCGACCTCAACCCGCTAGAGACGGCGACGGCGTATATGAAACTACGCGACCAGTTCAATATGACACTGGAGCAAATCGGTCAGCACGTCGGCGGCAAATCGGTCAGCGCCATTAGCAATACACTGCGCCTCTTGAAATTACCGAGTGTGGTGCGGACGGCGCTGTTTGAAAATAAGATTTCTGAAGGGCAAGCGCGAACATTGGTGGGGCTGCCAGATGACGCGGCAGAGGATTTATTACAGCAGACGATTGATCAGGGTTGGAGCGTACGCAAGCTTGAGCAGATGATTGCCGCCTGGAAGCGGGCACAGCAGCCGTCGGGCCACGCGTCAACTCCAAAGTCAGCCCACTCGCCGCACGCCTCGTCGGTAGCGCGCCTGTCGAAAAAACTTCGTGCTGACATCACGGTTCGCACCAGTAAGCGCGGTGCTGGTCAGATTATTATTCCGTTCAAAGACCAAGCAGATTTTGAGCGGATCCGCGACTTGATTGGCTGACTATTAAAACCCTCTGATCTGTGTGAAGGGGAAAATGCGGGCGATGACTGGCCCAACAATGTCGTATAGCGGAATGTTGCCCATGCAGTTACGCGAGTCACACGAAAAATTACCCTCACGATTATCACCCATCACGAAAACCGTCCCCTCAGATACTTTGGTATCGACATCGCCGGAGGTGGGTGACTTTGGTTCGTTTTTGTTGACGGTTGTATCGGGGTTAAAGCCGTTTGGATGCTCGGTGTTATAAACGGTGACGACGCCATCCTTGACGGTGACGCGCTCACCTGCGAAAGCGATGACCCGTTTAACGATATATTCATCGTGACCCAAGGTCGGATTGTAATTAGGATTTTTAAAGACGATGATCTGGCCGCGCTTGGGGATATACTGCTGATTTTGAAGCTGTTTAATCGTGACCGACAGTCGGTCAACGATCAAGCGGTCATTGGTGTGCATGGTGTTTTCCATACTTGGTCCCTGCACGCCAAAGCTACGAAAAACAAAGGTATTGATCAAAATTGTTCCGATGATTACCCCGATTACAAAAATAATCAGTCCCAGACTGTCCCTCAGGCGCGGGTGTCGATCGAGAAAGTGAGCATCCATCCGCCTTATTATACATGGTTTGGCGGCGAAAACCAAAAGCTTGATCAATAGAGAAGTGTGCTATAATAAGGAGCAGTGAAAATTTCAAATAGGAATTCGGTCGATGGATTTGTACCGCGGAGGGCTCAGCGGTCTCGTTTGGGTGGTGTATCGCCAGAGCGAGCGGCTACGCAACCTCGTCCGGCGGTACATTCTGTTCCAGTGCAGCCACTTGGGAGGCCGATCTCAGTACCACGCCAGTCACTATCGCAGGCTGAGCGGATTCGCCTCGCGACTTCATCGACTGCCGATATTGATGAGGACATTAGCAACTCGCTCAAAGATCTCGAGCTTCAAAAGCCCGAAACGCCCCGTGAAAAGCGCAAGAAACCGCATAAGAAACGTCGTAAGCTGAAGATTATTATCCTGGTGATCATGGCGCTGATAATTCTGGTGGGTGGATTTTTGCTGTACAAGGCGTGGGTCAATGCGGGGCGA
The DNA here is from genome assembly GCA_963547725.1 of uncultured Candidatus Saccharibacteria bacterium. Classification (GTDB taxonomy): domain Bacteria; phylum Patescibacteriota; class Saccharimonadia; order Saccharimonadales; family Saccharimonadaceae; genus Nanosynbacter. Next base: position 7,079 of record CAUUSE010000014.1, read on the forward strand.
GTGTTTGGTAGCGGTAATCTGATTGACTTGTTTCAGAATCAACCGCTGAAAATGGATGCACACGGGCGGAGCAATATGCTGATCCTCGGTACGACGGATGATGATCCAGACCATCCGGGCGCAACGTTGACCGACTCAATGATGGTGCTGAGTGTTGATCAAAAGAAGCACGATGCCTATATGTTTAGTATTCCGCGCGACTTATACGTGCAGTTTGGGCGAGTTTGTAATTCTGGTCGTGCCGGCAAGATTAACGAATATTTTGACTGTGTTGCCAAGGGTAATGATGAACAGGCTGAAAAGAAGCGGATAGATGCCAGCCGCGAGTTTGTTGGCAAGATTTTTGATATGGATATACAGTACGTAGCACACGTTAATGCTCAGGTAATCAAGGACGCGGTTAATGCGGTTGGTGGTGTGACGGTGAATGTTCAGAGCGACGATCCACGAGGTGTGTTTGACCCGAGCGTCGACTGGATGTGTCGGGAGAAGGGACTGTCAGCGGAGCAGCGGAAACGGCGCTGTCCGACGGGGCATTACATTCATTTCAAGAATGGGCCAAATGAGATGGACGGTGACAAGGCGCTGTATTTCTCGCGAGCGCGTGGAGCGCTGGGCGGTTCGTATGGGCTGGACAAGTCGAACTTTGACCGCGAGAAAAACCAACAGTTGGTGCTGATGGCGCTCAAGAACAAGGCAGCCTCGACAGGCACGCTGACTGATCTTGGCAAGGTGACGGCGCTGATGGACGCCATGGGCAAGAATCTGCGCACTAACGTTGATGCCAAGGAAGTCCGTACGGTGATGGATGTTGCTTCCAAGATCAAGGATACGGACATTCACCGCCTCAGCTTTATTGAAAAAGATAATGTCCTGCTTGGCACGAGTAGTGTTGGTGGCGCCAGTGTGGTCGTGCCGACAGCTGGCCAGTTTGATTATTTGCAAATTCGATCGTTTATCAAGGTGGAAATATACGGTGATGCACTTGCCAAGGAAAAGGCGCGCGTCCTGGTGCTCAATGGCAGTGGCGTGGTCGGAGCCGCCAAATCCGAAGCTGATCGCCTAAAGGCGGCATCACTCAACGTGGTGAGCGTTGGCAATTCACCACAGAAAATTACCGAAAAGTACAGGGTTTATCAGCTGGAGTCAGGCAAGTCCAAGCAGGCTTCTGCCAACAAGATTAAAGAACTGTATGGTGTAACATTAACCGAAGGCAAACCGCCATTTAACCTGCCAGCTGAGGCTGACTTCGTAGTGATAATCGGGCCGTAATTTGGTATAATAGGGTGGCAATGGAGTTTCTGAAAAAAACAGCCAGGCGACGGTCGCTTCTCAGTAATATCGCTTATTATGTACTCAATTTAGGGATGGTGGCAGTCTTGTTCTGGATGTCGCAGGAGATTCATTATCCGTTGGCGGCGATTGTGCTGGTACTCTTAAGCAAGTGGCGGACATTGTCGGTGCGCCCTAAGTTTTGGCTAACGAATATTCAAGGAAGCCTGGTTGACGTGGTGGTTGGTCTCGGTGTGGTGGCGCTGATGTATGCGCCGCAGGCGACGCTGGTGCTACGAATTGCGCTAGCGGTATTTTATGCGATATGGCTTGTCGCTATCAAGCCGCTATCAAAGCGCTGGCAGATGACATTACAGGCGGGTCTCGCGGTATTTATCGGCACGGCAGCACTGTTTGCAGTGTCACACGAATGGCCAGCCGCGGTGGTTGTGTTGAGTGCGCTAATTATTGGGTATGGCACGGCTCGGCATTTCCTATCGACGTTTCGTGAGGAGCAGATTACTGTACTCAGTCTAGCCTGGGGGCTGGTATTTGCGGAGATTGGCTGGCTGGCGCATTACTGGACGTTTGGCTATGCGCTGCTTGGGGTGAATGCGCTGCAACTACCGCAGGTGACGATTATCTTTACGCTGCTATCATTCGTAGCCGAACGTATTTATACTTCTTGGCATAAGCATAAGACGATTGTTATTGCTGAAGTTGCCGGCCCGGCTATCTTGGCGTCGGCGCTTATCCTGACCATTTTACTATTCTTTAACTCGGTGACACTATAATGGAGCAAGAATCTCGTTCAGCTCAGCAACTCCAATCTCGACCGGGTGTGCCGCGTCGCAGGAAGCTAGCGTTGATTAGTGCTTGTGTCATCACGATGCTATGGCTGATGGTTGGCTCGGCAGTGCTGGGTTCGTGGCTAACGACGCAGTTTAATAAACAGTCCATCCAGTCTACTCCTGACGGCAACCTCGTCATGTCGCGCAACGAAGCAGATATTAGCGAAGTTGTGCAGCGTGTGTCTAAGAGCGTGGTTTCGATCGTAACCACTAAGAATGGCCGGACATTGTCGCGTGCGACAGTGCAGCAAGGTGCTGGTACAGGGATCATCATCAGTAAAGACGGTTATATTTTGACGAATAAACATGTCGTCAAGGACGCTGAAACCATCGAGATTATGGGTAGTGACGGTACGCAGTATACGGATGTCAAGCTTGTTGGCGTTGATCCACTCAACGATGTGGCGTTTCTCAAGATCAATGGTGTGAATGACCTGCCGGCAGCCACGCTGGGTGACTCAAGCACTGTGCATGTTGGTCAGAAAGTAATTGCTATCGGTAATTCACTGGGTCGCTACCAGAACACCGTCACAACGGGCATTATCTCGGGGAAGGGCCGACCAGTTCAGGCCTCTACTAGTGAATATAGCGACGAAGCCGAGAGCCTGACTGATCTACTCCAGACTGATGCTGCGATCAATCCGGGCAATTCTGGCGGGCCGCTCCTCAATATGTCGGGCCAAGTTATTGGTATCAACACAGCGATCGTCTCGGATGCGCAGAGTGTGGGTTTTGCAATTCCGATTGCCGCCACCAAGGGGTTGGTACGCAGTGTGCTTGGTTCTGGCAAAGTCCAGAAATCATATATCGGCGTGCAGTATGTTGCCATCACCCCCGAAGTTCGTGCCGAGTATAAATTACCAGTCAAAAGCGGTGCATATGTCGGCGGCTCGCGTCGCAAATCGGCGGTCGTCGCTGGCGGGCCGGCAGATAAAGCAGGCATCAAGGACGGCGATATCATTACTAAAGTAAATGACAAGCTGATCGGCGAGCAGGGCGGTCTCGGCAGTCTCATCTCTGAGTTCTTGCCGGGCGAGACAGTAGAGCTGACTATCCTGCGCGACGGCAAGGAACGGAAGGTCAAGCTAACGCTTGGCGCCTACAAGGCGTAGGACGATGATAAAGCCGCGCGTCTCTACCTCGTGAAAGCCGTGATGCCTTGCTTGATGGAGAATTGCCTGGTGCTGTCGCGGGTCGGCTTCCAGAAAAAGCAGACCATCTGCCGTCAAGCGGCGCGGCGCTTGCTCAATCAGTGTCTCAATCAACCTCAGTCCATTATCCGCTGCGAATAACGCTTCGGCGGGTTCGTGACGCAGTTCTGGCGAAACATCCCAGTCCCGATCAACATACGGCAGATTAGCAAAGATATAATCCACCGGCTCAATCTGTCCAGAAAGGAGTGACTGTTGCTGCAATGTCACCTGTGCATGCAAATTGCTCGCATTTTTCTCGGCAATTTTTATGGCTCGTGGACTAATATCCGATAAAATAACCCGCAGGGACGGCCGCTCTAGCGCCGCTGTAATGCCAAGGCAGCCCGAACCAGTGCCAATGTCAATCAGCGTCTTTGGCGCGATCTCACTGGCTGTCAGCGCTAAAAACAGGGTAATCATCTCCTCTGACTCCGGTCGTGGCACCAGGACAGCTGGCGAAACGGTAAATTTCCGTCCGTAAAATTCCTTATAGCCCAAAATATACGCCAGTGGCACTCGGTCGAGGCGCAGGCTCAGCCTGGCGTCAGCAATATCAACTCGCCGCGGGTCAATCTCCTCATCCAGGTGCGCATGAAGGTATGTCCGATTTTTTCTCAGGGTGTTAGCTAGTATCAACTCCGCATCAAGTCGCGCTGACGCGATACCGATAGCCTTTAACTGTTTAGCGGCGCTCTTTAGCCAGGTCGCTATATTCATGTTGTTAATTATACCACAGGTCCAGGAATGAGTAAAGTGATTATGGTTGTAAAATAGCTATAAAGTTGTATAAAGTATTGACAAATCACGAGAGAGAGAGTAATATACGATTCGTGCAACAAATTATATTTTTAAACGAAAGGATGTGAACACGTGGCACATTATAATCCTGACTACTATAATGGCTATGACAGTAGTCTCTATCTTACTGACGACCCAAATGATTTTGAGCTTAAACAGGATCTTTTCTTTGAAAAAGGAGAGAAGTATCTCGAAGGAGTAGATACAGGCTTTACTGAGCTCCCCATCTCAGCCCCTCCTGGGTTTGATGGTCCCGAGTTGGACGCGAGGCGTAGGGCCCGCCTAGTGAAAGAATCAGACAGCAAAGATCATGCTGCTGCTGGTCTGCCTGAACTACCCTACTACGCTTCTCAGCAGGTAGGGGAAGAGATTATAGCGGAATTGAAAGAGATTCATGATAGAGAAGATGCCGAGGGAATAATGTACCCTGAGCGGGAACGGCAGATACTCGCAAGAATTGCCCTATTACGCCGTGCAGATGACAATCAATAATTAACGGGTAGGCGGGTCATGCTAGGTAGTGTTCTTCGCCTTCAACTCCCGTTCATACCGTTGCAGTTGCTCAATCAAGTCGTCAATATCCCCGTTCATCGCAGCGGGGATATTGCTGCGGCTGTAGTGAATGCGGTGGTCGGTGATGCGGTCTTGCGGGAAGTTATAGGTGCGGATTTTTTCGGACCGGTCGCCAGTGCCGACCAATGAGCGCCGTTCAGCGCTTAGCTTGGCATTTTCCTCGTCAATTTTCATCTGTAGCAAGCGCGAACGCAGCACACTCATGGCTTTTTCGCGGTTCTTGATCTGCGATTTTTCGTCTTGGTTGGTGACGATGATACCGGTCGGCAGGTGGGTGATGCGCACCGCCGAGTCGGTAGTGTTAACGCTCTGGCCGCCATGGCCGCTGGAGCGGTAAATATCGACGCGCAGGTCGTTCGGGCTGATTTCGATGTCAGTCTCCTCGGCTTCTGGAAGTACCGCCACGGTGACGGTGGAGGTATGGACGCGGCCTTGGCTTTCAGTGACTGGCACGCGTTGAACGCGGTGGACGCCGCCTTCAAATTTCAATTTGGCGTATGGCGCGTCGCCCTTGACCATGAAAATAACTTCTTTGTAACCGCCAGAATCGTTGGCGGATTCGCTGATAAGCTCGGTTTTATAGCTGTTGGCTTCGCACCAGCGCAGGTACATACGGTACAGTTCCGCTGCAAACAGCGAGGCTTCGTCACCGCCAGCACCAGCCCGGATTTCTATGATGATGTTTTTCTCGTCGTTCGGATCTTTGGGTGTCAATAGGATAAATAATTCTTCCTCCAGCTCTGACAGCCGCGCTTCAGTTTCAGTGATTTCGGCTTTTGCTAATTCTGCCAATTCGCCGCCATCCTGTGCTAGCTCTCTGACATCACGCAGATTTTGTTCTAATGCCGCTCGCTCGTCGCCCTTGGCGATAAGCGTCTCTAGCTCCGAAAATCGCTTATTTTTACTTGTGAAATCCGGCGAGCCATACGCATCGGGGCGCGCCAAAAAATCACCCAGCGCTACTCGCTCTGCCTTCAACGCCTCGAGGTCGAGAGAGATTTTTGTCATATGGATTATTATAGCACATTGGTGGGGGTGGCGGGCCTACTAGTAAAATACTGATAATGGCGTAGGGATACTTGACAAATAAAGAAAAATAAAGTAAAGTGTAGACTATTAAATACATTACATATTGCAGTAGCAAAGAGAAGGAAAATAAAAAGTATGGGCAAATTATTTCAATCAGCACGACGTGTGGTCAACGAAGCTTTCGGGACAAACTTTGGGCGGGTTCGTAATGTCGAGAAGGCCTGGGAGATGGCACAAGAAGAAAATGCTGAACATGCACGCCGGCAGACAGAAAGGAAGTTAGCGAGTTTAGCCCTTGACGAGCCGCGCATAGCAGAACTGAAAGATGGCTCAGGCCTCCCAGAGACAAAGGTGGGGTCCCCTGAGTTTGTTGCTAAGATAGTTACAAGTGCCAGTGAGTATATATTAAAGAAGAAAGGCGATGCCTCGACAGAGAAGTGGCTACCAGCGATGTATGACCTTTCATCTCTAGCTGAGGAGATGATAGTGAAGCAGGTTTCGCGTTACGGTGATTTTATCGCTAAGGGGCTCAACGGTGGATCGATTATTGGTATGGTTGAGGAGCGTAGCGTTGGAGGTACGGATCATGACGCTCGGCGTGTTCGCACGTCAACTGCTTATGACTCCACGACGGGCTTGATAAAGGAGGTTGAACTCACAAATCACCTACGAAGAGAGAAGGATGGTCGTGGGTATACTGGTGATTATGAGGTGACAAAAACTGACGGTGCTATACGATGGATTTCGCCTGATGGTATCGTCGAATATGTTGCTATTGATGAAAATGGCGTGCGGCAACCAGGTACGTTGTATCGGAGGGACGTGGGAGAGCTGGCGTATCTACGGAGGCTTGAGCATATGATGGAGCACTTTAATAACGGACTCAAAGAAGCTAGCAAGAGCTAGCATAGACCGACGTAACGCAGCCTAATGTAATAGCTCCGTTTTGGCGGAGCTATTACGTGATACCAAAAGTATTGATAAGTTAGGGCTATTTCTTAACCTTCTTAGTTTTTACTTTAGGTGTAGCCGCTTTCTTCTTCGTGTCGTCTGCTGCGTCATCATCTGTTACTTTGGCGGCTTTTTTGGCGGCAGCTTTCTTGGCTTTGTTGGCTAGGGCTGCCTTGCGAGCCTGAGCGGCTGCTTGGCGTGCCTTGAACCGGTCAACGCGACCCTCGGTGTCGATGATCTTTTCTTCGCCGGTGAAGAATGGGTGCGAGGCGCTAGAGATGTGCACCTTGACGAGCGGATAAGTTTTGCCATCTTCCCAAACGATGGTATCCGTAGTTTGCGCTGTTGACTGAGTCAAAAACGCGAAGCCCGCTTGATCGTCGCTAAATACGACCGGGCGATAGTTCTGTGGGTGAATACTGCTTTTCATAACCTTGGTATTTTAGCAAAAAAGCATGGGTATTGCAAATACTGCCACCAGTGCAGCTGCATACTGGAGCTATACTCGTCGTTTGGCAAGGGCTGTTCGACAATTATGCTTGTAAATCATCAAAAATATTGTAATATACTTGACAAATCAAGAGAGAGAGAGAGTATAGTTGACTCCGATAGCTAAAAAACCAAGGAGTTACACGACATGGACAAGGGAAGGCAGCCAAATATTTGGGGTAGGTATAATCTCAACCAGTTGGCAGAGGAAGCGTTTCGGCGCAATAAGGAAAAAGAAAGGGCGCAGGTTGTTGGTGAAATACTAGATCGCCCCGACCGTAATGAGGAAAATACTATAGGTTTTCTATCTGACAACGCATTGTCGCGCCTTAGCTGGGTACTTGGAAGGGTTTTTGAAGTGAACTTAGCCTCTGGTGCTTGCGATACTGTGAAGGTAAAGCTGTTTAATCCCCACGAACGTGTCGTCGACAACTCTCTTGTCGTGCCAATGGAAGTAAATACTTCAGTTGTAGCGCTTGATGCTTATGGGCCTGGCTCTGTTGGGAGAGACGGGTCAAAGGTTGGTTCGATCTTATTGTTTAAGGTCGCGGGAAACCTTATTAAGGAGCCGGCGCCAGGTATAACTGCAAAGGACTTAGCGTGGGGTGAGAACTGTGTATTTGGTGCTTTTGTGGATAGCGACGCGATTAACTATTTTGAGATTGCTCAAACGAGTGGCGATGTCGTTCAGTCAGAGTTACGCCGTAAGGATCCAACAGAGGAGAGTGGTCAATCTGTCGAGGCGCAAGTCGTGACTCCGGGGCAGGATAGACTTATTGTTAACGAGCTTTCCTCTTCAAGTAATGAGGCACTTGAACTCGAGCAGGAGTTAGACAAGTTCATAGCGTCTCGCTCTGCTCAGTAACGGATTGCTTTTGGTGTCGACTCGTGTTAAAATGACGAGGTAACTAAATATAACGACACAGCCCGTCGTGGCTCCAAAAGCGGCGGGCGAGGAAAAAGGAGTAATCTAATGTCTGTAACAGTAGACATGAAAGCTTTGTTTGAAGCTGGTGTTCATTTCGGGCACAAAACGAGTCGCTGGCACCCAAAGATGGCGCCATACATCCATTCAAAACGCCAAGATAGCCATATCATTGATTTGGCAAAGACAGCTGAGGCGCTAGAGAAGGCGCTGCCGGAGCTGACAAAAATCGCCGCTAGCGGTAAGAAGGTACTGTTCGTCGGTACGAAAAAACAAGCTAAGGATGTGGTACGTCAAGCGGCCGAGAGCATCAATCAGCCGTACGTAGTTGAGCGCTGGATCGGCGGTATGCTGACCAATGGCGCAACGATTGCCCAGCAAATTAAAAAACTGAAAAACCTCGAGAAGCGTATGGCGTCGGGCGACCTGGAAAAGCGCTACAACAAGCTGGAAGTGCAGCGTTTCCAGGAGGAGATTGATAATCTGAATTTCAAATACGGCGGTATCAAGAACCTGATGGGCAAGCCGGGCGCCGTAGTTGTGGTTGACGCGCTGACTGATGCCAATGCAGTGCGCGAGGCGGAGACTTTGGGCATCCCAGTATTTGCCGTGGTTGATACCAATGTCAATCCAACGGGCATCGACTATGTCATCCCAGGCAACGACGATGCGATCAAGAGCATCCAGCAGCTGCTTGACTACTTCACGGCGGCGGTAGCCCAGGGCGCGGGTAGCGTGAAGGCTGAAGAAAAACCAGTGAAAAAAGAGGAGAAATAGGATGGGAGTTTCAGTTGACGACATTAAAAAGCTGCGCGAATTAACTGGCGTGGGCTTGACTGATGCAAAGAAAGCGCTGGTCGAGACTGATGGCGATTTTGACAAGGCGCTGGAGGCGATGCGTAAAAAAGGCTTGACCAAGGCTGAGAAAAAGGGCGACCGCGAAGCGCGTGAAGGCTTGATTGAGGGCTACGTTCACTCGGGTCGAATTGGCGTGGTGGTTGAGGTGAACTGCGAGACTGACTTTGTGGCGCGACTGGATGATTTCAAGACGTTGGCGCACGAAATTGCTATGCAGATTGCAGCCATGAGTCCGAAGTATGTTTCTGAGGCGGATATTCCGGCTGAAGAAATGGAGCGGGTGAAGGCTGAGTTGATGGCCAGCGAGGCGCTAGCAAGCAAGCCTGAAGAAATGCGCGAAAAAATCGTTGAAGGT
>CAUUSE010000015.1:0-16299 GCA_963547725.1 uncultured Candidatus Saccharibacteria bacterium
ACTGGCCGCTCTCGAAAAGCGGTATGGGGCAACCCATCGAGGGTTCGAATCCCTCCCTCTCCGCCAGAATCCAGTCGCTACGATTAATTGGAAGGGTGACCGAGTGGTTGAAGGTACCGGTCTTGAAAACCGGCGTGCGCTAACACGTACCGAGGGTTCGAATCCCTCCCCTTCCGCCAGACACGATATCATGAGAGAAAGATTAGAAACATTAGCCAGGCAGGGGGTCGCTACGATAGCGGCCCTCGCTTCATTAGCGCTATCAGCGTCCAGCCGCCCGAACATCTCGCCCGAGCAGGCCAGGCACACCTACGTCGTCGGTATGGGTGATTCAGTCGCCAGCGGGGCAGGGCTAGGAAATTACGACGACACAACAACAGAGTGCCGGCGCTCACCCGAAGCTTACGCACGGCAACTCAAAGCGTTTGGCATTCCTTCAGACAACATTACCCTCGTGGCCTGTCGTGGCGCCGGGCCAGGGCATATCTCTAACCAGCAGTTTGATGACCAGCCACCGCAAATCGACGCCCTTAGCCCCAAAACTGATATCGTCACACTGACACTTGGCGCCAATATGATTGACCTTAACGTGGTGTTCGACGCCTGCCTGCACGAACAGTGTGATACGCGCAGCGAGATGTATATCGATGTCTTTCGCCGACTGTACTCGGACGAATATCGTCAATCGCTCGAGCAAGCCTACCGCGCCATTCTTGAACATGCCCCCAACGCCCAGCTATACATCAACCTCTATACCACGCCCATCCAGCCACGCAACATCTGTCCAACGATTATCAATAACGACACCGATCACTTTGTCGCCAGCTTTATCGAGACGGTCAATCAAGCTATCCGCGACGTTGTCGCCAGCATGCACGAACCGCGGATCACCTTGGTCGAGCCGCCAAAGAACGTCGATGCTTGCGCCACGTTTGGTCTTGGTGTGGTAACTGGAGGTGACGACGTGGGCCATCCGACCACCCATGTCCACCACCAAATCGCCAAGGCAACCGCCGAAGCCATCTTGCATGATAATAACGCCCTACCGAAAGCGCGCACATGAAAATTACTATTCTCACCATCGGCAAGCGGCACGAGCCCTGGGTAGAGTCAGGCATTAAGCGCTTTTTAGAGCGCCTTAGAGCGCCATTCGCCGCAGAAATGATCATCATCCCACATTCCGGCCAAATCGGCGACAGAGCGCGCCAGGACGAGTCAGAGCGCCTGATGTCTCGCCTCAAGCCGCACGATTTCATCATCCTCCTCGACGAGCGCGGCCGCAACCTGAGCTCGCCAGAACTATCGCGGCTCATTCTTGATCACACCGATCAGCACATCGTTATCATCATTGGTGGGGCCTATGGCGTTACCGAGACGCTTCACCGGCGGGCTGACATCGTTTGGTCGCTATCACGCCTGGTGTTTCCACACCAGTTGGTACGGCTCATGCTCGCCGAGCAGCTGTACCGCGCCCAAGAGATCGCTCGGGGCGGTTCGTATCATCACAACTAGGATGTGGCGGCGTTTTTACAGTAGCCTTTTTATTGTTCCCCTGGCGAGCAATAATCCCCACGCGAATGTCCCGCGCACCAGCCGCTCGTAGCGTTTGGGCTGCCGCTGTAATCGTTGAGCCAGTGGTGAAAATATCATCCAAAATCAGATAGGGAACATCGGCCCGAGCACTGCGCATGCGGAAAAACTGCTGCGCCTGCGCTCTACGCTCAGCCGCCGAGCGAGCATAATGCTGCGTCACATTCGTCTGTCTGACCAAGGGTCGCTCGACCCTCAGTCCCCGCCGCCGGGCAAATTGCTGAGCGATCAGCAATATGTGATCATAGCCGCGCTTACGAATATTGGCAGGGGCAGTCGGCACCGGTACAACCACCGTCGAGGCGTCGTATTCTGGGAGCAATTCGTCTAGGATCCTAGCCAACACCCCACTGGCGGCACGCACGCGGTGAAACTTATAATCATCAATCAGCCGCGCCACCGCACCTCGCCGCCACAGCACGCAGTCGAGCGCCTCGTAGGGCAGGGCATGTCGCCGACACGCATTACCATTAGCGCACGGCTGTCCACAAATCACGCAGACTCGACAATGATGCTGCTTCTCCGCTTCAAGACACGACCGACACAAAAGTGAGCCAGTCGCATCGCAACCATAACAATAATGCGGCGCGATATATGATAATAACGTATCAATAGGCATTTTTCGCTTTTTCGCCTTTCACTCTTGATTATAGCGCACATAACCGTTATACTAATAGATGATATTGTCAATCAGCCTATAAAGGCGGAGGAAACATGGCACGCAGAAACGACGATTTGTTAATCGAAGATGAGCTAACCGCAGCTTTCTTGAATGATGATCTGGCTAATGACGCGCCGCAACCAGCCGCACCCGCAGCAGCACCGGCTACCGCAGCGCCCACTCCTGAGGATGACTGGGAGGATGAGGCCGATGATTTGATGGGGCAGCTAGCGGTCGATGTATTTGAATCAGAAACCGAACTTATTATCAAAGCCCGGACGGCTGGTGTTGATCGTAACGACCTAGACGTTAGTATCTCAGACGGCATCCTCACGATCAGCGGCACCCTATCAAGTGGTGATGAGACCGATGTCAAGAACTGGCATATCCAAGAATGCTACTGGGGCGAGTTTAGCCGCACCCTGGCGCTACCCGTCGCAGTCAACGAAGAAGGCGTCAAGGCCGAACTCAAAGACGGCGTGCTCACCATCACTTTTGAGAAAATTAAGCAAGAACGTGCCAAGAAAATCCAAGTCTTGTAGTCCTTCGCCACACCCATTAGTATCGTAGTCGTTGTATTTGGCGCCGCCGGACAACCAAAATAAAACACCCTCGCCATAAACGAGGGTGAATTTGTCGTAGACAGGCGCGGTCTTATGAACTTACACCGCGCGACGTTGTGAGAACAAAGTTAACGATCGCATAGGCAAAGATCGCCACCACCAGACCGATCACCGCGTACATGATGGTGTTTTTAGCAGTAGTCACCTTATTTGAGTCACCAGATGAAGTCGTGTAAAGGATACCACCCCAGATCAACATAATCACCGACAAGATACCGACAAAGTAGAGAATACCGTTAACGATACCCTTGACTAGTTGCTGTGGATCATCGACTTTCTCGGCAACCCGGTCACCCTTTGAGTCACTGATACCCTTATCCAGGTTGTAGTCTGCATGAGCTACTGGGACCGTTGCAAATGCCAATGCCAGAGTGGCCACAACGCCGACAACAATGAGTTTTAACTTGTTCATTCTTTATTCCTTGTTTACCAGTTAATATAGTTTCAGCTGTTATTCTATCATCATTTAGCTACTTAAACAAGCCAAAGACCCAGTTAACAATAGCATACGACATGACCACCACGACGATACCAATCACCGCGTACATGATGGTGTTTTTGGCAGTGGTTGCTTTTTGGCTATCGCCTGACGAGGTAATGTACTGAAAGCCACCCCAGATCACAACAATAACCGCCACCGCACCGACAAAGTAGAGAAAGATATTAACCACCTCGCCAATGGTGGTGCCGATAGGCTTCGTGCTCATCTCATCCGTTCGAGCTGCATCCAAACCGCTCTTAAATTGGGCCGACGCGGACGGCAGGGCGATCGGCATGACGACGGCCACGACAGCAACTGCTAATGACAAAACGGCGGCTACTAGGGTTTTTCTATATCGTTTCATACATTTCTCCTTTTTTCTTATATTTTGCCAAACACAAAATCAACAATGGCATACGATAGAAGCGCTACAGCAACACCGATTACCGCATACATGATGGTCGACTTGGCAGTCTTGACCTTGTTAGAGTCGCCAGCCGAGGTCACATACTGAAAGCCACCGATGATGATCATGATGACAGAAATGGCGCCGAGGATGAGCAAGATAGCATTGATGAGATTCCTAAACAGTGGCTGCACCGTCGCGCCACGGTTTTTACAGACTTCACCGCTGGAGCCCGAGCAGGCACCGTAAATGTCGACACTCTGGGCGGATACGCTTGGCGCCACCACCAATGGGGCGACGAGTACCGCTATCATGCCGATAATGACTACAAGTTTTTTCATATTGCCGATCCTTTCATGCCACTGATGACAAAGTTAGTTATGAGAAATGCGGAGAGAATGATAATAATGCCGATAACGGTACCGAGAATGGTGTTTTTCGCCTTGGTGAGCTTGTTGGTGTCGCCGCCCGAATTAGCGTAATTGATACCGGCCAGCACTAACATCAAAATTGCAATCGCCCCGGCAAAGAAATACACCGTATTGAGAATGTTGCCCAGTGCATCCGCCGAAGCACCGTTCGTCGGAATACCCAGCGAATCTGGCGACCCCAATACACCGGCTACAAATCGCATCATGATCGCGGCAACCCCAATCCGTCAGCTACGACATTCACCAGCGCCACCGAGGCGATAGCGATCACTAGGCCGATCGCCGCATTAATCACCGTTTTCATGCCATTGGCCATCTGTCCCGGCTCACCATTGCTCGTCAAGTACAAAAAGCCGCCGTATATCACAAAGCCGACCGTCACAAAGCCCGCCAGCTGCAACAGATCCTCGACAACATTCAGTATCGCCCGCCAGATAAAGCCGTTGAGCGTGGCGTAATTACCCGGGTCGTTTTGGGCGCGCTTATCGTTATTATCGACAATCGCTTTGAGATTACAATCCGACTTGGTCAGCCCGTCATACCACGGCTTGAGCGTCAAGATGTTACCGCCACAGGCCGCGCTGGCCGGCGTTGCCTGAACCACCGACAGCATCAGCGACCCCGCGATCATCAGCCCCAGCGCGATCACAATGTGCTTCATCAGAACACCCCCCCAGGGATCAGGAAGTTGGTGATAGCTACAAAAAACGCGAATATGATGAGGCCGATGGCGGTATTGACCCAGAGCTCTTTGGCCTTTTTGATATTGTCCGGACTACCGCCAGATGCAGAATAGAGAATACCGCCGTATATCACCGTACCGACCGCCAAGATGCCGATACCAGCAGTCATGATCTGGATAACCATTTTGATGATACCGAGAATAGCAGTATCGCCAGTCGCACCGCCACAGTTAATGATTGAGGTCTTTGTGCCGCCGCATTCAATATCAGCGAACGCAGACATACCAGACAGCACGACGCCACAGATAATGGTTGCGAGAAAGATGGCGATGATAAAAATATTTCTTTTTGTCATATACGAATCTCTTACCCTAAATTGTAAAATAGTGGCGGGAAAAATGCAAACGATTTCTTGAAAAAGCCATAAAAGTTTGCTATCATACGAAAAGTTATGCGCCCGTAGTGAAGTTGGCCTATCACGCCTCCCTGTCACGGAGGAGATCGCCGGTTCGAATCCGGTCGGGCGCGCCAGAATCAGAATATTGTTGCCGAGCAGCCCATTTCTTTGTAGAGTTAAGGGCTGTTTTTGTTTACTTTATTGCCGTTAGGGTATTGCTAAATTTACAGAATGTGTTACAATGACACTATTCAGATTCAGAGTTTAGATCATCTACTCTGAGATGGATTAAAAACCATTCGTATGACTGGCCGCCGGCCAGAGAAAGGACTCCAAGCGTTATGGTAGAAAAACACAACCATGGCCCAAGTAGTTCAGATAAATTAACTCGTCGCGGGATACTAGCCGGACTGGTTGGCGGAGCAACTATGCTGCTTGCCAGTTGTGGCGAAAGAGATCGGATGGCCGTTCCCCCAGATTACTCTACACAAAGCGCCTCACCATCAGAGTCACCATCCGCCTCACCATCACCGTCTGAGACTGTTGATCCAAAAGACTTGGCCGAGAAAAGATATGAGCAAGTTAGAAAAAAGTATGCGGACATAACCCCCGAAGGGTTTGCTAGGCTTACGGACGAAGAGCGCTTGTTACCATGCAAGGAAGAGTTTCTTCTTGCAGAGGCATGGGGAATCATACATAACCCAAACAATAGTTTATATAATCCATCAACGGGGGTTAAACCTGGTGAATTTTACGGAATACCCGCATCACCAACAGATTCCCCCGAAGAGGTCGCGGGCAAGCTATTTCTTCCTGTGGTCGCGGCTTTCGATGTTGGTCCGTGGGACCCTAACTTTGCAAGATATGTAGCATCTGCGGCAATCTATGGCAATCCTGAGTTAAGAATATCCGTCCTAAACGATATGTTGCGCAATGGAAAGATACCAGGCCCAGAGTACGACGGCAAAAAGGCCATAGCAACACTTCTAGAAGCTAAGGACGAGAAAGAAAAATCGAGCTACAAACATAAGGTGCCCGGCTCAAATATGTTTCCGATCCTTAAGCCAAGGTTTTGTAGTGCCAAACCCGTTGTGGATACAAAGACTGGCAAATCACTACCAACGGAAGGGCTCCAGATTTTTACCGAGGCAGAAACCACCGGCACAATTCTTGGTATGGCCTGGAGGGTTGTGATAGACAATGGATTGTGGCGAATCGTTGACAACGAGGTTAGCGACCTTAAGTCTACCCTCGATTAATTAAGAGACATAGCCGCATCGCCACAGTAAATAATAAATAATACCTCAAAAAGAGAGGCCACTCGGAGCCTCTCTTTTGAAATCGCAGCATAAGCGTGGTAATATATTCTCATAATGCTTACGCAAAAAAAGACCCCGCATCAACGTCTTCGCATTACCTTGGTTGGGCTGGCCGCACTATTAGTCGTTCCGATGCTCATGACGTTTTTTGCGCTGTCGCCAACCGCTAACGCGGCTCGGGCGCGGCTTGATTATTCGCCATATCTCGCCCAAGTCAAACAGCGCTCTCTCGCGTTGGCCATGAGCAACTGTATTAGTCATCGTCAAGGATTTGATAGTGGACTCACCCCAGCAAGAATTGCCAGCGGTGATTGGGGCGGCAGCTTCACCACTATTACTACCGTCGGTCCAGTTGCCGACGGTGACGATGGGCAGTTTAGCTGTAAAGAACTAGTGTCCGCCACACGAGATACATTTGGCTACAGTTCTTTTACCGACATGTTCTGCGCGCTAAAGGGTGAGTGGCGAGATAACGCCGGCCTTGACTGTATTAGCAATATTACCAAGGGTGAGTACAGCGGTGGTAGGTGGAATATACCAAGGGACAGGGGCACGTACGCAATTCAGGTTCTTGAAAAAAAGGCTGGTAAAAGCCTAAAGTTCGACTCGGCATTGGTTAATTATTCCACGGCGATGGCGGCACTCTTGTCGGCCCAAAACGCTGGTTGTAAGGCCGAGTGGCGAGGATATGATAGCGGGGATGACGCCGCAAGTAATGACATAAAGGCCGATCAGCGCAATAAAAAAACAGCGGTTGCTTTAACTGACAGTACGGCAGCTTATGGATATTTTTATCTCCCGGATGCAGGTAAAAGGGTTCGTATGTTTCATGGAGCTGACTCGCCTTATGGTCCTTCTGGTGGTGCAAAAACAGAGATGTCATGTGCGGAGATTGCACAGTGGGCATCAGACAACGCTGAAGCAGCCGCAAAATCAGCAAAAACCGAAGCCGCCGATAATACCCGCAAGGCCGTTTATGACGCTCTCCTAAAAAAATGTATCGAGAAAAACGGCGGAGGCGTCGGAGGGCCAGCGGAGCAAATATGTAAACAACAAGTTGACAGCTGGATGAACGCTTGTAAGGATAAGATGCCGTCGAATGGCAACGTGGCAAACTCTAGTGAATATGTTGATTGTCTGAAAAAACAATCAGGGTATTCTGAAGACGACATAAAAAGCTCTCTTTCTAATATAACCGCCGACACCCCATCCGGTCAAAGCGATAATGGTAATGACGACAGACCCGACTGCGCCGTTAAGGAACTCGGCTGGCTCGTCTGCCCGGTGATTAATTTTATGGCACGTATAGCAGACGCGGCTTTCGCCATGATCGCCGACAACTTCCTAAAGATTGAGCCGGGCCTTGCCTCTGGAGGTGAGGTGCAGGCAGCCTGGGGGATTATGCGCAACATTGCCAATGGTGCGTTTATCATTATGTTCCTGGCAATTATTATGTCTCAGCTCACCGGCTTTGGCATCTCAAACTATGGCATTAAAAAGATGCTGCCACGGCTCATCATCGCCGCAATCTTGGTGAACTTATCAATTTACATCTGTCAAATTGCCGTTGACTTATCTAATATCCTTGGCTACGGCCTGCGAGCAGGCCTGGGTGGTATCGGTGACGGTATTAGTGCGGCTAATAGTGTCCTAAAGTCAGGACAGGGAGGCGAAACCTGGGGAGGCATAGCATTAACCGTCCTCGCTGGGGCTACGGCCGCAGTTCTCGCTCTTGCAGTTCTAATCGGAGCACTTGTTTCCGGACTGGTCGTAATGGTGACTATCGCCGCCCTGTTGATCGCCCGCAAGGCACTCATCGTCATCCTCATCGTCATCTCACCACTGGCTTTTGTTGCCTTCTTGCTACCAAACACCGAAAAATTCTTTAGTAAATGGCGCTCGATCTTTGTGGGACTACTCATGGTCTTTCCAATTGTTGGGCTACTGTTCGGTGGTGGTATATTGGCAGGATCAATTGTTAAAGCGGGAGCTACAGATGCCGATAATATGGTCATGCAGATTGTCGGCGAGCTGATCAAAGTCCTGCCGCTCATCGCCGTGTGGAGTGTCCTTAAGAAAGCTATCGACGTTGCCGGGGCGATCGGTCAGCACATCAACAACGCTGGCGGTAGTCTCGGTGGCAGCGCCAGAAACTGGGCAAAGGATAGGTATGCCAATTCACGACTTGGTCAGATGCAAGACTTTCGCAAGAAGCAAGTAGCACGCCGCAAACAGCTCATGCGGGCCGGGGCCTGGAAGGGCGACGGACTTATGGATCACATATGGAGAAATCGGATGTCTGATCTTAGTGATAAAATCAACAGGAGTAGATTGGCAAATAATAAAATCCTCGGAGCGGGCAAAAACGTAAATTACGGCATCCGGAGTGCAGCCGCGGGTCAAGATGCCGTGGACAAAGAAGAGCTCGAGGCAGCAGAGGATCTACTTGCCTACCAATTCAATGGTGATGCGGCCGCTGCACTGAGAAACGCCGGGGACAATGAGATACTTAAACATGTTGCCTTTAAGAAATTAGAGTCAACCGGTAAGCACGGCGCCGAACAAATGTACGAGTATCTCCAGGGTGGT
Organism: uncultured Candidatus Saccharibacteria bacterium; assembly: GCA_963547725.1. Taxonomy (GTDB): domain Bacteria; phylum Patescibacteriota; class Saccharimonadia; order Saccharimonadales; family Saccharimonadaceae; genus Nanosynbacter. Next base: position 9,181 of record CAUUSE010000015.1, read on the forward strand.
GGAACTATCAGCAACCGCCGCATGGCAGAAACCCTTACTAGGATGAAAGATGACCACGCCGGCCTGTTTGAAATGGGTAGAACGGCCATCGACCAGATGGAGCAGGACGGAGCAACCTCGGTCAGCTTTAGTCAGCAACAAATGGCCGAGTTGACCGCCAAGGGAGTTAATGGGTTAAGCGATGAAAAACTGGCGCGACAGACATCCAGTGCAATTAAGGTCGCTGGTGAAACTGAATTCACCAAGGGCGACCATAAAATGGTCGGTGTCTCCGCCGAAAGAGCAGCCTCAGTGCTTGACAATAAACGCATTAATACCTCGATATCAGGTAGTGCGCGCAAAGAGCTTGAAAATATACGAAACAGTGATAGAGCAGCCGAACCTCAGGAGCTGCGAGTACCACATGACATGAGTGGCGTAACAGCAGATGACGTCAAAAATGCGATTAATTCTACGGTAGAAATTAACAATATCACCGAGGCAGTCCCGTCAGACACCCCGACGGGGAGAACATTCGTTGCCGGAACAGGCAGAGGGCCAGCTCCACCGCAATCCCCACCTTCAGCACCGCCAAATAATCAAAATAACCGCGATAATCGAAACAATAATCCACCTGCCACCAGCTAAAACTATTGACTTTTCTCTATAAAAATGCTACCATTGCCAGTAATGGAGTGGTTACGTTCACGAGAGCGATCGTCAATGCGATGGTTGCAGTGGTTTATATTGCTGGCGGTGGGCCTCCTAGTCAGTATTTTTTTGAGTACGGTCGTAACCTCGAGCCAGGCGCTGGCGGCGGACGCGAAATGGGATAGTAGCAAAATATCCTACGACAACGAGACCTTTGAGCGAGTTTCCGACGTCGACAAACTAAAGGCCCTTGACTTAGGGTCTGACCAAGTGGTCTACATGTCCAAGAAAACTGTGGCCAATAATCAAGACGTCCGCGTCATTCACTTTCCGTCAACAGGCGACCTCGGATCGATGACCTCGGTGTCCCTAACGACATTCACGTACACTGCGCCAAACACTTACACCAAGAAGGAATCGACCACACTATCAATTGACCCTCCGAGCCAAAACTCTGCCTCTTCGTGCGAGGTTGCCGGCGGCATTGGCTGGATCCTTTGTCCCGTTTCGGCGTGGTTAGCTAGCTCCATCGACTGGATGTTTGGGGTGCTTAAAAGCTTCCTTGTGGTGCCGCCGCTTCAGACGGGTAATCAGACCAGTGGCATCTTTCTGGCCTGGAACATCGTTCGCAATATCGCCAACAGTATCTTTATCGTCATGTTCATAGTCATTATTTATTCACAAATTACTTCTATGGGCATCTCCAATTATGGCATCAAAAAGATGTTGCCTCGGTTGATTGTCGCGGCGATACTAGTCAATTTGTCGTTCCACGTCTGCGCCATCCTCCTCGACCTGTCAAACATCGCCGGAAGTGCGCTCCAGGACATGTTCATGAATATTCGTAACACAGTCGCCACCCTGGGCGGATCGGCGCCAGCATCTGAACCAATGACTTGGCAAGAGGTTACCTTCCAGATTTTGGGAGGTGCCGCTGGCGGTGCGGCGTTGGCTGCGGGGCTCCATATGCGAGCCGAGCTACTTCCTTTTGTTGTGCCGCTTTTGTGTGGTATTGGACTTGTTATTCTTCTCGTTGTTATCATTATGGCCGCCCGTCAGGCGTTGATCGTTATTTTGATTATCATTTCGCCGTTGGCTTTTGTGGCTTACTTGTTGCCGGGTACGGAGAAGTGGTTTGACAAGTGGAAGGACGTCTTCTTGACGATGCTGATATTCTTCCCGGGGTTTGCGGCAGCCTTCGGTGGAGCGCAGCTGGCAGGCTCAGTCATTATGCAAAACGCCGCAGGCCCGAACGGGGCAGTGATGTATATCCTCGGTATGGCAGTCCAGATCGCGCCACTCGCCCTGACGCCGTTGATGATTAAGTTGGGTGGCGGGCTCCTCGGCAAATTCACTGGTCTCGTCAACGACCGCAGTAAGGGATTATTCGACCGATCTAAGAACTGGGCAAAAGAGCAGAGCGAGATTACGAAACATAAAAAACTCAACAAACGTCCAAATAGCAAATTTACCCCAACGGCATGGCGACGCAGACTGGCGCAGTCATCACAAAACCGTAAGGATAGGCTAGAGGGGCTGCGTAATCAGTCAAACGTACAGCGCACCGAAACCGCCAGCTACAGAAAGCTTGACCAGTTTAGGCGCTCTGTTGAAGAAGATAAAAATATCGCCGAAGGGAAGCTGCAGTCAGCATGGAATGCGCATCAAAGTACTGACAAGGCGGCTATCGTTCAGGATTTCCAATCGCGGTCCATTCGTCAAATGGTTGACGCTGAAAAGCAGGTGCTCGACAATCGCTTTACAGCGCTTCAGACTGGACATGAGGAATTGCCGGAAAATGTTGCCAATAATACTGCAGTCCAAGAGGCTATACAACAAGCACGTGATTCACATCAAACTCTAGCGGTTCAAGGTTTGCGCAAGAGCGGCATCGATCGTGTCCTCAACGATCAGTTCGCTCGTGTCATGCGTGATGACGATACCGGCGCAGCCCTTCGATCAGCCGCTGGTGGTATCGAGGACGCTTACTATGCATCAATTCCGGGTATGAGTGATGACCTTGGATCACGGCGCGCTGCTGCCGCTGCTGCTCAAACAGTGAGCGCTGCCTATGAGGAATCGGTCAAGAACGCCACTGCTATCCTCAACGGTAGCAATGTGAGCGATGCCGATACAGTAAGCCTCATCGGCGGCAATGCTGTTGGCAATATCCCAGCAACTGACGATATCAGGAATGCGGCTGGTCGCAAGATCGCAAGCAGTCGTGGTGCTAAACCACTGCTTGATATGCTCAGCAAGGTACAGATGAACAATTTGACAGACGACCTCGCTCAGGAGCTTGGTGTTGCGCTGAAAAACAATAGTGCACGACCATGGTGGCTGGGTGGATCAGAGTGTGTTGATATACAAGCCAATGCCATCAAGGATACCGGTGACGCCTTCAAGGTACGCAATATGATAAAGGCCTTTGAGAAGGGTAAGTTGAGTGCTGACAAGGCCCTAGCGAGTGACGCGGTATTCCTCGAGGATACGCTTGATATGATGCAAAAGTACAATATTGCTGCGCAATTAACCCCTGATACAAAGGAATTCCTCAATGAGAGTATTGAAACCGTCCTAACAGACGAGCTCTATAAGGGTCGATATACTCGTGAGCAAGGAGACGCCCTCAAAGGCATTCAGAGTCTGCTATAATAATACTCAATGGCTGTCTACAAAGTTCCCCAGGATGTGGAAGCTGAAGACAAGCTGCTCGGGCCGTTTAGTTTCAAGCAGTTTATTTTCTTGATCGTTGCGATCGGCATGATTGCGCTAGCGTGGGGGCTGTTCTCGGTGCTGCCACCGCTGGCGATTATCCCGGTGCCGGTTGCGCTGTTTTTCGGGGCGTTAGCCTTGCCGCTGCGCAAGGATCAGCCGATGGAGGTGTACCTCGCAGCGGTTATTTCGTTTATCCTCAAGCCCAAGCAGCGACTGTGGCGAGCTGATGGCATTGAGCGAATGGTCGAGGTGATCGCTCCGCGGGTTGAGGAAAAACAGTACGGCAAGGGGTATGACCAGGCCGAGGTCAATCGCCGGCTGTCGTATCTGGCGACGCTGGTGGACACGCACGGTTGGTCGGTGCGCGGTGTCGATAATCCAAACAGCTCGGTGATGAACAGCTCAATGCAGGCGGATTGGTACAACGAGGCCCAGACCGCCCAAGACCCGCTCGACCCAAGCAGCAAGACAGCCCGCGCCTTTGAAACACTCATTGAGCGAGCCGACGAAAGACGCCATGATGAAATTGTCCAGCAAATGCAGCGAGCCCAAACTACCCCAACCACCCAGACCACCCAAGACAGCCAAGTCTACTCGCTACAGACCTCGACCTTCAACCCCTATCCAACTATGCAGCAGTCCATCATTACGCCCATCAGCGAGCAGGCGACCGCGACGACCCACGCCGACCAGGTGCCCCCTAGCACAGCACCCGTCTCGCCTGCTATAATGGACCTAGCGCGTAATCACAGCGATCTGTCGGTCGCCTCGCTCCAACGAGAGGCCGGTCGCATCCAAAAAGAACATGATAAGGAAGTCGTGATTTCGCTTCACTAGGTGGGATGTCTATGCAACCAGATCAGCAACAGCAACCATATCACTATCCACCAGATGCAGCCGCTGCACCACAGTTTGGCGCACCGTCAAATCCGCCAACCATGCCGGGGGTTATTGCCTCTGGGCCCGATCCAGTCTCTACGGAACAAACCTCACCGTATGCTCAGTATCCTGATCAATTCAGCCCGCTGCCACAGCAATTACCGCAGGCGCCAGCCCAGCCACAGCCGATGCCAAGCGCACAACCCACGGCACAACCAGCCCCCAACCCACCGTCCACACCCGAGCCCAACCAGCCACAGCAAACCCCGCAACAACCCGCCAAGCAGCCGACTGGCCAGGCAAAGCCTCAGCAAAAAGGCCCAACTAGCACCCAGAATACGTTGCTATTTTCTGAGATGCGCGAGAATATGATCATCATGAGTGACGGCAGCTTTCGGGCGATTGTTCAATGTCAGTCAATTAACTTTGACCTGATGAGTGGCCGTGAGCGTGAGGGAATCGAGTTTAGCTACCAAAACTTCCTTAATTCGTTATATTTTCCGGTTCAAGTGCTCATTCGCTCGCGTCGCGTTGACATCGGGCCGTATATCGACCGCCTGATTGACATTCGCCGCAACCAAGACAATATGCTCCTAAACGTGCTGATGGATGACTACATCAACTTTATCGACGTCCTCGCCCAAGAAGCCAATATTATGGATAAGGATTTTTATATCGTTGTGCCGTATTATCAGAGCGGCGACATGCAAGTTATTAAACAGCAGGCCAAGGGTCTGTTCGACAGCTTCTTCGGCGGCAAGAAAGACAACACCGTCACCAAGATTGAACAAACCGCCTACGAGAAGGCCAAGGATGAAATTAAGAACCGAGTTGATTCGGTAATGAGCGGTCTGTTTCAGATGGGCGTGAAGAGTTCACAGCTTAACACCAAACAGCTGGGCGAATTATTCTACAGCTCATACAACCCTGACGTGGCGCCACAGCAGCCACTCGGTGTTGGTGCCGATGAACTGGCGACAACCTATGTCCGCAAGGGACAGGGCGAGTCGCCGCATGGATATGGAGGAGCACGACATGGCTAGGAAAAAGAAGCTAGACGCCATTGATATCGCCGCCCAACAGCGGGCCCGCGAGCAGGCCGAGGTTGAGCAGGCTTTTCTCACCGGTGTGAGAACCCTGCGCGATTTTATTGCCCCAAGCAGCCTCGAGCTCAAATCCGACCACTTCCGCCTCGGTTCAAAATACGGCCGCACCATGTACGTCTACGGCTATCCGCGCGAGTTATACACTGGTTGGCTCAGCTCGGTGATCAACATCGACGAGGTGCTGGATATTAGCATGTTCATTTATCCAGTTGACACCCAGGTGGTGCTCAACAACCTACGTAAGAAAGTGACGCAGCTTGAGGCCAGCCTCAGCATCAACTCTGAGAAGGGCAAGGTGCGCGACCCAGCGATGGAAGCAGCGCTGCAGGACGCCGAGGAGCTGCGTAACCAGCTACAGATCGGCTCGGAAAAGTTCTTCCGCTTTGGCCTTTACATCACGATTTATGCCGACAGCATTGATGAGCTCAACTTTATCCAACACAAGATTGAGACAATTTTTGGCCAGCAGCTAGTATTCTCTAAAGTTGCCTCAGCCCAGCAGGAGCAGGGCCTCAACAGCACTATTCCACAGCTGACCGACCAGCTCCAGGTTCGTCGCAACATGAATACTGGCGCTATTTCCACCAGCTTTCCGTTTACCTCGGCTGACCTGACCGACGGCAAGGGCGTGCTCTATGGTATCAATATGCACAATAACGGCTTGGTGATTTTTGATCGATTTTCTCTCGAGAATGCTAATATGGTGGTGTTCGCGAAGTCTGGTGCCGGTAAGTCGTTCACCGTGAAGCTGGAAGCGCTGCGCAGCATGATGCTCGGCTCGGACATCGTGATTATCGACCCAGAAAACGAATACCAGAAGCTGTCCGACGCCGTTGGCGGTAGCTACATTCGGCTCAGCCTCAACAGCGACACCCGCATCAATCCGTTTGATCTACCGCGAGTGATTGATACCGATGAGGCGGACGATGCGCTGAGGGCGAACTTGGTGACGCTGCACGGGTTGTTGCGGCAGATGCTGGGTGGCTCACAGACGACAGCGGGCGGGCAGATTATCGCTGGACTGACGGCTGCCGAGGAGGCTGATATTGACCAAGCACTGATCGACACCTACGCTCGCGTCGGCATCACCGCCGACCCGTTGACCCACCATTCGACACCACCAACCATTGCCGACCTCTACGATACGCTGCTTCATATGGGCGGCACCGGGCCAAGCCTCGCCCAACGGCTGCGTAAATTTACCTCAGGTACTTTCGCTGGTATCTTTAGTCAGCAATCAAACATCGATATCAATAACACCATGGTGGTCTTTAATATCCGCGACCTCGAGGACGAACTGCGGCCGATCGCCATGTATATTGTACTCAATCACATATGGAACATTACGCGTACCGACCAAAAACGACGCATGCTCATTGTCGATGAGGCGTGGCAGCTGATGCGCTACGACGACTCGGCCAACTTCCTGTTTTCTCTCGCCAAGCGCGCCCGCAAATACCAGCTCGGCCTCACGACCATCACCCAGGACGTCGAGGACTTTATGGGTAGCAAGATGGGCCGAGCCATCGTCGCCAACTCATCAATGCAGCTGCTGCTCAAGCAGTCAACCAGCGCCGTTGATGTCCTTTCCAGTGTCTTCAAACTAACCGAGGAGGAGCAAAAACGCCTCGCCAATTTCCCGGTGGGGCAGGGGCTATTCTTTGCCGGACAAAACCACGTTCACATCCAGATTCAGGCCAGTGATACCGAATACGAACTCATCAACACCTCGCCGATCTCTCGACACCAACTACCATCAGAAACGCCGCTCGGTGGGTATGGGGCA
>CAUUSE010000016.1:0-15973 GCA_963547725.1 uncultured Candidatus Saccharibacteria bacterium
GAAAGAAAAATATGTTATGACTCCGCTTTCACTTATAGCTGGAATATGTTTTTGGATAACGGCATTTCAGATGTAGTATGTAAGATGAGGATAATCTACAGACAGTTTATCTAATTGAATAGAATAATTTTTGAAACAGTAAATTGAGTTTGGCATGTCGGTCAACAAGACCGGCATCATTTATGTTTAGGTCAACCATTTACGCCATGTTGGTGTGTAGAGTAGTCACTCGTACCGAATGGGGTCATTTTTGAGTGTCTCAAGATATTGCACATAACTATTGAACGTATTGCCGCCGTGGATGTGTACAATTTGCCGCATAAATATAGTATACTACGGATAGGCGCGAGTGGCGGAATTGGTAGACGCGAGGGACTTAAAATCCCTTGACCAAAAGTCGTGCGGGTTCGATTCCCGCCTCGCGCACCACAATTGTTACAAAAGCCGCCGATAAAGGGCGGCTTTCGTTATGGATAGTTGAATTCTAGGGCACCAGACCCAGATAAATTAAGTGTTTCGTCCGGTCATCTTTCGCCGAAAGATATAGATAGCGAGTGTAAAGATAACGGTGGTATAACACAAAACAATCAGTAGATGTGGTGTGATGACTTGCCAATTCCCCTCAATGCTGCCTTTAATGGCGGCAACACTGTGGTAAAATGGCAGTGCTTCCGCAACCATTTTAAAACCACCACCGATGAGATCAACCGGGACAAATACGCCCGACAGCCAGCCAGCGACATTGGTTAGCAGGGCGCCACATATACCGCCAACTGCTCGCTCGTTGATGAGACTGCCGAAGAATAACCCACATCCAACAAATAGAAGCGACGTTACCGTTGTAATAACGATTGCCCCAATAATATGCACTGAAAAGTCGAGCCCGATAAAGCAGGCGATAACGAGGGTAATCACTGCCTGCATGGTAGCAATGATAATCATCGGAATTGTGTATCCAATGATAAAATCTCGGGCTGTCATAGGCGAGGTAAACAGACGCATCAGGAATGATGAAGTTCGGTCTTTTGCTAGGAGCATACCTGAGAATAGTGCTAGGAATGCCGTACCGAACATTGCGATACCTGGTGCCAAATTTTTGATGGCAAACATAGTATTATTGGCTTCGGCGGGAATGCTGACATTTATAATAGAGAGTAGTCCAAGCAAAACGAGTGGAAAGACTAATCCAAAGAATAGATTGATCGGATCGCGTATAACTTCTTTTGTACAGCGTTTAGCAAATAGTAAAGCTCTCATCGAATATCTCCTACAAGTGCGACAAACGCATCCTCAAGGGTGCGTGTATTAGTTTGTTTTTGTAGTTCTGCCACTGTACCGATTGCCACGAGCTTGCCGCGCGCCATAACGCCGACACGATCAGACAATGCTTCAATTTCCTCGAGATAGTGGGTTGTCAACAGCGTCGTCACTGTACCTTTGAGCAACTGGATCGCCTCCCATAACTCACGGCGCGAAAAAATATCAAGACCTAGCGTTGGTTCGTCAATGAATAATATTTTTGGATTTGAGATGAGCGCCATGGCGATCGACAGGCGTCGCTGCATGCCGCCAGACAAATGCTTAGCTTTTTTACGTTCGACAGTTTCGAGCTTGAATTGGCTTGCCATACGCGAGGCGCTCTCACTGGCGTTATGAGCAGATTGTCCGTAGAGTCCAGCGATCAGTTCGAGATTCTCGCGGACTGATAAATTACCAGCTACAGCAGTTTCTTGCGGTGAAACGTTGATCATCTGTTTGACTGCCTGAGGTTTTTCGGTAATACTATTGCCGAGTAAAATAGCATCACCTTGTGTTGGTTGGCTTAAGCAAGATAACATTTTAATCAATGTCGTCTTACCCGCACCATTGACACCGAGTAGTGAAAATAACTCACCCTTTTCAATTGATAGATTAAGGCTGTCGACTGCGACAAAGTCACCGTAGCATTTTATTAAGTTGGTCGCAGTGATTGCATTCATGATTTCATCTCCGTATCATTGAGCACGGCGGTGATTGTATCAATGACTTTATTCTTAGTCGGAATAGCAATTCCTTGCTGCTTGTCGCCGAGCATGATAAGTGTATCGCCAGGCTTGATATTAAAAATATCTCGTGCCTCTTTGGGTATCACAATTTGCCCGCGTTCGCCAACCTTGACTGTCCAAGCATGTCTACTCTTTGGTTTTGTCATATAATTCCTTTCTTTCATATAAATATGATTTATATGAATAAGTATACGACTATGATGAGCTGCGTGTCAACAATGAGTTGGCATGATTTTGCCACTATACGACTCGTGTGTATGGTATAATTATGTGTATAAGGTACTAACCATAAGGAGAATAGAACATGGATGCAGTAATAATAACCTTAATTATCGTTGGTGTCGTTATCGTTCTGATCGTGGCGTTTTTGATCGGTACGTACAACGGACTGGTGACGCTGCGTAACCGCGTCGAGGAAGCATGGAGTGATATCACTGTCCAGCTCAAACGCCGGACTGACTTGATTCCAAACCTGGTTAACTCAGTCAAGGGCTACGCGACACATGAAAAAGAAGTATTTGAAAAGGTTACTGAAGCTCGTTCAGCCATTATGGACGCTAAAGGTGTGAAGGATACTGCCGAAGCAGAGAACATGCTCGAAGGTGCGCTGAAGAGCCTGTTCGCGGTAGCCGAGGCTTATCCAGACTTAAAGGCTAACCAAAACTTCATGCAGCTGCAGCAAGAACTGGTCGATACGGAGGACAAGATTCAGGCGTCGCGTCGCTTTTATAATGGCGGCGTTCGCGATCTGAACACAAGGATTCAAAGGTTCCCGGCTAACATGGTTGCCGGCATGTTCGGCTTCCAGGCAAAAGAATTCTTTGAGGTTGCTGATCGAGCAAGCGTTGAGAATCCAGTTGAGGTGAAATTCTAGGGCAGGATAATCTTCGCCCAAACTAAACCGCTCGCCTATTTTCGGCGGGCGGTTTTTGGTATAATATCTAATATGTATAGTGCAATTTCTCATAACAAGCGAAACACCGTATTGATCATGGCGGTGTTTGTGGCGATTATCGGCGTGATTGGTATGCTGGTCGGTATGTATCTACGGAATTATTCATTATCGGTGATCATTGTCGGTTGTGCGCTGCTTTATGCGTGGTTACAATATTATATCGCTGGTAAATTGGCCATGGCGATGAGCGGTGCGCAGCAGATTGAAAAGAAGGATGCGCCGGAGCTGTGGCGAGTAGTAGAAAACCTAGCGATTGCTTCCGGCATGCCGATGCCAAAAGTCTACATTATTGACGACCCGGCGCCGAATGCCTTTGCGACGGGCCGCGATCCAAAGCACGCTATCGTCGGTGCGACTACTGGGCTGCTAGAAATTATGGACAAGCGCGAACTCGAGGCGGTGATGGCGCACGAGATGAGCCATGTGCGTAATTACGATATTCGCGTTAGTATGATTGCCTTTGGGTTGGTGAGTGCCATTGGGTTGCTTGCTGATATCGCACTCCGGATGATGATATATGGCGATGATGATGACGGGGATACCAGCCCGGTTGTCTATGTCGTGGGTATTATAGTAGTAATCTTGGCACCGATTTTAGCAACGATTACGCAACTGGCGGTGAGTCGGCAGCGCGAGTATCTCGCGGACGCCTCGGGCGCGCTATTGACTCGCGACTCAGAGGGGCTGGCGATGGCACTGGAGAAGTTACAAAGTTATGGTCGGCCAATGCGCAAGCAGAGTACCTCAACGGCGAACTTGTTTATGAATAATCCGCTGCGCCCTGGCTTTTTCTCAAAGTTATTTAGCACCCATCCGCCGCTAGAAGATCGAATCGCACGTCTGCGAAGTAATGCAACGAAGATGTAATCATGACGAAGTCAACCAAAAAACAACACACCACACGGCGTAAACGAGCGGTCGCAAAAGCGGATGATCACTCTGCAACAAAAAAGAACGTGTCGTTGAGGGAGAGAATTGGTAGGACTTGGCAGCGGCTGATGCAGCGCCGTCAGGCTTTTCTCCGCCGTCGGCCGCACCGTAGTTTTCGAGTGACCAAGCGACGCGACTATCGTCGCTCACTTAAGCTACCGGGCTATTTCACGCTAACTAACCAGGCCTGGCAGCTGATGCGACAGCATTGGCGGATCTTTGTCGGATTGGCGGCGATATATGCGGTATTGGGCGTATTGTTATCGGGGTTAATGTCACAAGATACGTACCAGCAGCTAAAAGATACAATTAATGAAGCGAACCAAGAAGGAGCCCTGGGTGCTGTGATGCCGACACTGGCGCTATTTGCCGGCGTGGTTACCAATCAGCTTGGCGGTTCGACGGGTGGTGTGGGATCATCCCAGCAGCTAGTTGGTGCGTTAATTGGGCTATATATATGGCTGACGACAATCTGGCTGATTCGTGGCGTGACCGCTGATAAGCGCCTAAAGATTCGTGATGGGCTGTATAACGCGGGTGCACCAGTCATTGCCCTGGCGGTTCTGGTGTTTATTGCGCTCATTCAATTATTACCAGCGGCGATAGCGGCTATCATCTACGGAGCGGCGGATACGTCAGGCATGTTACAACAGACGGTGGTGCTGATGTTGGCGGCCGGTGCCACCATATTAATCGTTACCTTGTCGATATACTGGCTAACGAGTACGTTGTTTGCTATGGTGATCGTCACTCTACCGGGAATGTATCCACTAGAAGCAGCGCGACTGGCTTCGGACGTTGTACTAGGACGGCGGATACGAATCTTGCTGCGATTGATGTGGCTGCTGGTGGTGCTCGCCGTGGTTTGGGCGGCGGTGCTTATTCCGGTCATTACGATTGATGGTGCACTCAAAACGGTGATACCGGCGTTGAACTGGCTGCCGCTGGTGCCGCTCGTGGCGTTGATGTTGGTGGCGTTCTCGATTGTTGCCTCGGCGTGCTACATTTATCTATTCTACCGAAAGGTCGTCGCCGATGACAGCGCGCCAGCTTGATCGGCAGGCGGCCGAGCAACGAATTGTCAAACTGCGAGATCTGATCAATGATTATCGCTATCATTATCATGTCCTCGACGAATCGATCATGAGCGAGGTGGCGGCTGATAGCCTGAAACATGAATTGTCGCAGCTAGAAGAGCAGTTTCCTGAACTCATCACGCCAGACAGCCCAACCCAGCGAGTGGCAGGAAAAGCGCTCAGTAAATTTACCAAGGTCCAGCATCAAACGCGGATGATTTCGCTGCAGGACGTGTTTGACCGAGAAGAAGTTGCGGCGTGGATACAGCGCATGAAAAAAGTGCGGCAAGACATCACTGAAGAATTTTTGTGTGACATCAAAATGGATGGCCTGGCCTGTGCGCTAATTTATGAGGACGGTGTGCTGACGCGGGCCGTGACGCGCGGTGACGGATTAGTTGGTGAAGACGTGACTATGAACGTGCGGACGATTCAGAATGTGCCGCTGACCCTGCGCACCAACCAGCGATTCGCTCATTTTTTGCGCGGTCGAACGGAGATCCGTGGTGAAATTGTGATGCACAAGGCTGACTTTGTAGCCTTAAACCAACGTCGGCGAGCGGCCGGTCAGCCAGAATTTGCTAACCCGCGTAACCTAGCCGCAGGGACGATTCGTCAGCTTGATCCAAAACTGGTGGCTGAGCGTCCGCTCCATTTTGTTGGCTATGACATTATTCGCGATAACCTCGAGGATACGCCGACGATCGCCTTTGGTTACCAGATGATGAACGAGCTGGGTATCACCACTAGTCGGCAGACGCAAATTGTCTATGGCTTGGACGAAGTGATGAGCTATGTTAATCATCTTGATGAGCTGCGTCAATCGCTGCAGTTTAATACTGACGGAGCGGTCATCAAGCTCAACGACCGGCGACAGTTTGCCGAGCTGGGCATCGTTGGCAAGACACCGCGCGCGGCAGTGGCGTATAAATTTGCCGCCGAAGAAGCTACGACCATCGTTCGCGATATCGTCATTTCCATCGGCCGGACGGGCGCAGCCACACCAGTGGCGGTGTTTGATCCGGTGGTGGTGGCTGGGACAACGGTGCAGCACGCTAGCCTACATAACGCCGACGAAATTGCTCGTCTGGATGTGCGCCGCGGTGACACGGTGGTGATTTTCAAGGCGGGCGATATTATTCCGCAGGTGCAAACCGTACTGAAAGAATTGCGACCGGCAGACACCAAACCAACTGACTATCCAGCGGAATTGGCGCGCCAATATCCGGAACTAGAATTTGTGCGGCCAGAGGGCGAAGCAGTCTACCGCATCAAAGGTTTGAGCGGTCCGTTGATTTTGAAGCGAGCCCTGGCGCACTTTGCATCCAAAGGCGCGCTGGACATCGACACATTGGGCGAGAAAAATGTCGAGGCGCTGGTCGAGGCTGGGTTGGTCAATGATTTGGCGGATATTTATCGGTTGACGAAAGATGATTTGCTGCAGCTGGAACGGTTTGCCGAGATTTCTGCACAAAAACTCATTGATGCCATTGCCGCTAAGAAACAGCCAGCGTTGGAGCGATTTTTGTTTGGCCTCGGCATTCGGCATGTTGGCGCGCAGACAGCGATTGACCTTGCGAATCACTTTGAAAGTGTTGAAAAGCTCAGCCAAGCGACTATTGATGAGCTACGCGAAGTAGATGGCGTGGGCGAAATTGTCGCCGAGTCGATCGTGGCGTGGTTTGCTGATGAGGATAATGTGACGCTGCTCGAAAAATTTGCTGACTTGGGCGTGACGCCGCAATTTACTAAAAAATCCGGCAGTCTAACTGGTCAAAGTTTTGTCATCACTGGCACTTTGCAATCAATGGGGCGCGACGCTGCTGCTGAAAAAATCCGCAATCTCGGTGGCACTTTCCAAACTTCAGTCGGCAAAGACACTACCTGCCTAGTAGCCGGCGGCAAAGTCGGCGCCAGCAAGCTAAAAAAAGCTGAACAATACGGCACTAAAATTATTGATGAACAAACATTGTTAGAGCTTATACAATAAGGAGGTAATAATCATGACTCAGCAATCACATCGCGCCCTCGCTATCAAACCTGCCGACACAGTTGTGTTTACGGCGATGTCCAAGAAATATTTTTACATGAGATTTTTTGTAACGAAATTTGCGCTTGATCAAGGCGTTGTGCCGATTAACCCATTTACCAGTTTTGATTATTTCTTGCTTGACGCGGTGGAGCGCGATACGGTACGGCGCGCCAATAATACGCTGGTGGCGCGCGCTGATGAGCTGTGGGTATTTGGCGACATCGCTGATGGCGTGCGGGCGGAAATAGTTCAAGCCTGGCAGCAGCATAAAACCGTCCGATTTTTTGCGTTTCGTAACGATAAGCACATTTACGAAGTTGAGCTTGGCGACTTGGTGTATGAAGATGGCGTTGAAGCATTAACCAGCGGAGGTAATTAGATGATTCGATTTTATTTACAAAAACTAGTTCGCGACAAAGTTGTGAAAAAGTGTTTGGATGATGAAGAAGTTTTACATACAGAGTACCGCGAACTAAACAAGCAAGAATTTCGCCGGGAGCTGCTTCGTAAGATTCATGAGGAAGCGGACGAAATCCCGCTGGACGATGATCAACGCGGCGAATCTCTCAAAGAGCTGGCTGATTTACAGGAAGTTGTTGACGTGCTGCGCCAAGATTTTGGTTTTTCTGTCGAGCAAGTCCAAGCGGAAATGGCGTGCAAGAAACAGAGCAAGGGTGGCTTTGACAAACGACATTACATTAAATATCATGACCTGGATGATGATAGTAAATGGGTAGGAATCTTCCGCGCTCAGCCAGAGAAGTATCGCGAAGAAGCTGCGGATAGTAAAGAGCAGAGTCGTTGCGCGAAAATAAGCAAGGGTGTGTACAAGCATAGCAAGTCAGGCAAGCTATACGAGGTGATCGGTCTAGCGTTAGAAACTGAGGCAGAAGACTTCCTAGTAATTTACCGACCTCTCTATGAAAATGAATATGAGTTATTTGCTCGCCCCGCCAACATGTTTACGGAAACGGTAGTACTGGATGGGAAATCTGTGCCGCGATTTGAGAAAGTAAACTCTGAAACTCAGGTGTAAGCGTGATGAAGACGATTACGTTTATCACCGGCAATCAGCACAAGGCAGATTACTTATCGCGCATGCTGGGTTTACCACTGAAGCATCGGGCGGTTGATTTAACGGAAATTCAATCAACGAGCTTGGAAGAGATTGTTGAGCATAAGGTACGTCAGGCGTATGCAGTTGCTAAGCGTCCAGTTTTGGTTGAGGATGTGGCGCTTGAGTTTACGGCGCTCGGTGGACTGCCGGGTTCGTTTATCAAGTTTTTTGTGGAGGCGCCAAACGGCTTAGAGAATCTCTGCCGGATGCTTGATGGCTTTGACGATCGATCGGCGGTGGCGGCATGCGTGTTTGGCTACTATGACGGCCAGCGGGTCAGGTTGTTTCGCGCTGAACTTCATGGCGCTATCTCTGAGTATCCCATAGGCGATGGCGGCTTTGGCTGGGATAAAATATTTTGCCCAGATGGCTACGGGGGCAAAACGCGCGCCGAATTAACGCCAGATGAGGACGCTGAGACGTACCGCTTATTCAAGCCAATCGATGCCGTCCGTCAATTTCTCACCACACTTGAATAAACATATGCTATTATTTATATATGAAAGTGATCTACCTAGCTGGCAAAAATCTCGACAGGGCGAATCGCGTGGCAAAAATCCTAGAGGATTCCGGCTATAGTATTCCGTGTAATTGGTACTATAATTACAAAGACGACGAGACAAATTTCAGTCCAGAAGATGAAGTTCAGGCTGTCCGTTCTGCCGATGTTTTGGTATATCTATGGGAATCCGACCAGGAGAGTGCGCGCTACGAAGTTGGCATGGCGATAGCGCTTGGTAAACCAGTGGTCGTTGTTCATGATACCCCAAAATGGTTTCTACAACTGTCAAATATTCATGCGGTCTCACGGGATGAGGATATTATAAAGGCGCTGAGTGAGGTTGGTTGACGAAGGATCCCCTATGGTAAAACCAGTGCTACAGCCACACTAAAATGAGAGGTGCTATAATCGGCCCCATGACAAAACACATCAATCTCGTCACTGGTAATCCGCGTAAAATTGAGGAGGCAACGGCTACGCTGAGCCAATACGACATAGCGGTGGAGATTATTAATCTCGATATTGATGAGATCCAGCACCGTGATCCATTGAAAATTACCGAGGCTAAGGTTCGGACAGCGTACGAGAAGGTTGGCAAGCCGGTTGTTGTTAATGATAGTAATTGGGAAGTGCCCGCGCTCGGCGGCTTTCCCGGTGGTTACATGAAGGATGTTGCGCACTGGTTGGCGCCCGAGGATCTTTTGGCTTTGCTACGCGACAAAGATGATTGGCAGATTATTCTCCATGACATTGTCGCCTATTACGACGGGCATAATCTACAGACATTTATCTTTGATCAGCCGGGGAAGTTTGTCAGCCCGCCGCGCGGTGAGAGCGGCGCGTCGGTCAACAAGATTATTACGATGGATGGCAGTAACGGCCTGACAATGTCCGAGGTGTTTGATCGGCGCGATCAAGGCCTGGCGGTCGAAACCAACACACTGCAGCAATGGCATCAATTTGCGCAGTGGTATATCACGCAGTAGTGTCGCTCGTTGCTATGAGTGCGCTTGCGCCATACTAGCAGTAACGAGTGTGGCGCCGATCACATCATCAACGCTAGAGCCGCGCGATAGGTCGCTGATTGGCCGAGCAAAACCCTGCAAGATCGGCCCGTACGCATGACCGCCAGCCAGATGTTCGGCTAACTTATACGCGATATTACCAGAATCAAGATCAGGAAACACAAGGATATTAGCCATGCCGGCAACCGGACTGTCCGGTGACTTTTTCTGGCCGATAGCGGGGACGATTGCCGCGTCTAATTGTAGTTCACCGTCAATGAGTATATCGGGTCGCCCTGTCTTGACGAGTTGTAGTGCCTGGGTGACGAGCTCGACACTATCACCGCCAGCGCTGCCTTTCGTTGAATATGACAGCATAGCCACGCGTGGCTCCCAGCCAAGCGACGCCGCACTATTCGCTGAGGACATGGCAATCGCCGCCAGCTGCTCGGCGTTTGGCTGAATATTCATACCACAGTCAGCAAAGAATAACAGACCCTGTTCACCGCCTTGAAACTGCGGGATATCCATCACAAAAAAGCTAGATGCATATCGAATATCGGGCGCCAGTCCGACAATTTTCAGTCCAGCCCGGAGTACGTCTTTTGTTGGATGATCAATTCCGGCTACCATAACGTCAGCTTCGCCGCTACTCAGCATCATTGCACCACGACTGATAGCGTCATCTTCCCCGCCAAGCAATACTGGCTGCACTGCACCGCTTTCTTCTAGTGCGCGTGCTGCCTGCTGGATGATGTGATTGTCACCTTCGGGAAACACCACACGCGGTGGGTTTAAGGCTAGGGTTTTTGCTAAGTCTCGTATGTGCTGATTCATAAGTATAGTATAATGGAATTATGGAAGAATTGACAATTGAACGAGCATCCCACATCACCGAATCTGATGTGGCAGACATCACCAACCTTATCACGGCACTAACCAGCAAACCGCACCCAGCCGACGCCGAGTTGTTGCAGCAGATTATCGACTCGCCGAGTCATGTGTTGCTGTTGGCACGGTTATCAGGCAAAGTCATTGGCATGGCAACGGTGGCGTTATTACTAGGGCCAGCTGCCGGGCGTAAGATCTATCTCGATGACTTCGTTGCTGATCCGACTATCCAGGGTAAGGGCGTCGGCTCTCAACTCTGGGACGCTATCATCGACTGGGGTCGCGAGCAGGGCGCTTTGAAATTAGAATTCACATCACGCCCAGAACGTGAAGCGGCGCAGCAATTCTACTTGAAAAAGGGCGCAGTCGTACGTAGCACTAACGCTTTTGCTAAGGAATTGTAGATAAATATCAGACAAACCCCTTGTGCTTTTTAATAAAAAAGCGCATAATATCATTAGAGCTGGTACGCATAGGGGCGTTTCCTATGCTGCCATCCAAAACAAACACACGAAATTGCCCCGGGTGGGCGCGTAACAGCTCTTTTTGTTCGTCAAGTAGCGCGTTTGACAGCGCTTATGGTATGATAAAGGGGATGTTCAAGAAGTCGTTTGAGAAAAAAATGATACGCTATGTCCGGCAATTTTTTGCCGATCATGCTGATGTCAAGTTGATCGCAGTGACCGGAAGCGCTGGTAAAACGAGTGCTAAAACGGCGATCGCTACCGTGTTATCGCAGCAGTTTGCTGTCGCCATGCATGCTGCTGAGCCAACGTCGCACCTACAAACCCTTCTGCAGATCATGGGTGTGCGCTACCCCGAGAATCGTCCGGAGGAGAAGTGGGGATTTTGGCACCGCCGCAAGATGATGCGAGCTGTCAAGAAACGTGCTCGTGCTGAGCATCCTGAAGCTCACGTCATCATCCAAGAATTTAGCCCGATGCAGCCTGGTTTTAACGCGTGGTTTCAGCAGGTCATTTTGCCGGATATGGCCGTTGTGACGTCAGTCACCTCTGGTCGTATGCGGGTTGAACATACCGTCGAAGAGGTGGCTGGCGAGATGCTAACATTGGCGAATAATGCTCGCTTTGCGGCTATTAATCGTGATGATATCGACGGTCGATTTGCTGCATTTTTGACAAATCCCCAGATGACAACATATGGTACCAGCGAGGTTGCTGAGTATTATTTTGAGCAGCAAGATTTCTCGCTGGAACACGGTTATGTCGGCAAGATTATCGGCCCGGAATATCCTGATGGCATCGCAGTGACGCTGCCGCTGCTTGGTGAACATAATCTGCGGCCAGCCGTCGTGGCGATGCTCGCTGGGGTGCGGATGGGTATGACGAAAGAATTGATTGAAAAGGGTTTGAGCCAGTTAGGCCCGCTGCCGGGTCGGATGCAGGTGCTTCGTGGTGCGGATCAGACGATTTTGATTGACGATAGCTATAGCTCGTCGCCGCTGACGGCATTGTCAGCACTACAAACGCTGTACAGTCTCGAGGTGCCGCAGCGTATCGTGGTGTTTGGTAATATGAATGGGCTACGCAAGGATACGCAGGCCGGTCATGCGAAGCTCGGCGCTCAGTGTTCGCCAGACGAGCTGGATTGGGTAGTGACCGTTGGCGAGATGGCTAATCAATACCTGGCGCCGGTAGCACGTCGTCGCGGCTGTCAGGTCAAGGAGTGTCGTGATGCGCTGATGGCCGGCGGATTTGTGCGCGAAAAACTTCATGCGGGCGGCGTGGCTCTCTTCAAAGGTTCGAGCGGCGGTGTTTGGCTCGAGGAAGCGATTAAAATTAACCTGCACAGCACCGAGGATGAGAAAAAATTGGTGCGCCAGTCGCCTGACTGGATTAAGCGAAAAAATGAATTTTTCTCGCGCTTTCGCGGATAGTGATACAATGAAAGTATAACGAGGAGGAATATGGACGACAAGGGTACGAATAGCAAGAAAACACCAGCGGATAAAGCCGCTGCGTCAACACCGCCGGCAGCGTCGCAGTCGACGGTCACATCAAGCTCATCACAGTCGACAACGACTCCGCCTACACAGGCTGATCAGCCGGCATCGTCGTCCTTGCGCCCACCGATCATGAATTCGGTTATGCCGCCAAAAAAGAAAACTGGCCTCATCATCGGTATTATTACCGGCTCGGTTGTATTGCTGCTAGCTATCGCTGCGGTACTGTTGTACTTTTTCTGGTGGCAAGATCCGCAGAGGATGGTAACTGATGCAGTGGTTAATTCATTCCAGACCAAAAAGGTGGTTTCCTCAGGTAAACTCGTCATGGACCTTGGTAGCGGCAATCGTATTGATGTCAAGCTCAAAGCCGCCACCGACGCACCAAAGTCAAAAACTGAAGCTACGATAAAGTTAGCTATTAACGGCATGGAGATCCAGCAAGACGTCATCCTCACAATGGTGGCTGACGGCAAAGGCACGATTTATATTAAGAGCGAACATCTAAAAGATATCGTGCGCCAGATGGTAGAGACGATCATCAAGGCTCGAAGCCGGGGAGTACTACCAGATACGCGGTCGACGATGATACGCGACCAGATCCTCAAACAGCTTGATGAAAAACTTAACAAAATTGAAGGCAAGTGGCTTAAGGTATCATTTGATGAGCTTGGAGCATCACGTACAAACAAAGACACGTGCTCTCAAGAAATCTTTGATTTGATCAATACTGACCAGCAGGTGCGTAGCGAACTGATCAACGCGTATCGCAAAAACAGCTTTGTGACGGTCAAAAAGGACGCTAAGGTCGAGCCGCGTGATGGTGTGCCTGGCTTTGAAATTGATTTAGCTTCGGACGGTAAAATGTCAGACAGACTACGCGCATTTATCGATTCTCTGGGGGATACGAAACTTGGCAAGAAAATTAAAGAGTGTTATGGCGACAAAGTATTCAATACAGCAAATAAAACTACGTCATCAAAGAGATTGCCTACTATACGCATCTGGGTCGATCCGTGGTCACACCAGCTTAAAGCGCTCGAAATCAAGGCGCGCGGATCAGATGGCGACAAGGATCGGAATCTCACTATAGACATGACGTTCGACTACAATAAGTCAGAGCAAATTGATATACCGTCAGACGCCGATAATCTTAAATCAGTACTTCAGGATTTTGCCGGCTCATCACCAATACCGCCGCCGTTTGCTAGGGGTGGTGCCTCTACGGATGAGAACGATGAAGACACCGACACTAGCGTCGAGAGATGATATACTAAGGAGTATGAAACGCTACAATCCGACGGAAATTGAGAAAAAATGGCAAGATAAATGGGAGGCTGACGGCACCTACGTCACCGACCTTAGTGATACGACGCGCCCAAAGTACTACAGTCTCAGTATGTTGCCTGGTATCACTGGAGCCGGTATTCACATCGGTCACGGTCGGACGTTTCAGTTTGCCGACATTAAAGCGCGCCTCAAGCGCCAACAGGGCTATAATACTTATCATCCAATTGGTTGGGACAGCTTCGGACTGCCAGTGGAAAATTACGCTATCAAGGTTGGTAAAACGCCGCGGGTAGCACATGACGAAGCTAAGGCTCATTTCATTGCTCAGTTGAAGCGCCTCGGCTTTAGTTATGATTGGTCAAAGGAGATTTCTACTGCCGACCCTGAGTATTACAAGTGGACCCAGTGGATTTTTACGCAGCTATACAAGCACGATTTGGCGTACCAAAAGGAGCAGCCGCAATGGTGGTGTGATACCGACAATACGGTGCTAGCTAACGAGCAAGTTGAGGGCGGCAAATGTTGGCGCTGCGGCAATCCTGTGACCAAGCGTAACCTCAAACAGTGGTTTTTCCGCATTACGGCCTATGCTGATGAGATTCTAGAGGCGACTGATGACCTAGACTGGACGGAAATGGTCAAGACCATGCAGAAAAACTGGATCGGTCGGTCGGTCGGTGCGGAGGTTGATTTTTCGGTTGAGGGTCGCGATGATGATGATATTATAACTGTTTTCACCACGCGCCCTGACACGCTGTTTGGTGCGACGTATGTGGCACTGGCACCAGAGCATCCGCTAGTGTCTCAGCTGGTTAATGCCGACACACGTGCTAAAGTCGAATCGTACATTCAAGCGGCGCAGAAAAAATCCGACGTTGAACGCCAGGAAAATAAAGATAAAACCGGCGTCTTTACTGGCAGCTATGCCATCAATCCAGTCAATGGTCAGAAAGTGCCAATTTGGGTGGCGGACTACATCCTCGGTGGTTACGGTACTGGCGCGATTATGGCGGTGCCAGCGCATGATGAACGCGACTATGAATTTGCGAAAAAGTACGACCTGCCGATTGTCCAAGTGGTGGCTGAGTACGAGGAGTTATCTGAAGGTCCAGGTGCAGTTCGTGCTGACGTTGAGCAAATTAAACGACCGGTTGTCGATGCGATTGTTACTCGGGCTGATGGTAAGTATTTATTGCAGATTGAGGGAGGCGATCACGTACACTTTGTTGGCGGCGGCGTAGAGCCAGAAGATAAATCGCTGGAGGATGCGCTGCGCCGTGAAGTTCGAGAGGAGACGGGTTATATCAACATTGCGTCGATTCGCCAAGTCTCACCGATTATCGCGCGTAACGGATACCGGCATACAAAGAATAAAAATCAAAAAACGTGGGGAGCTTTCTATGAAGTCATACTCGCTGATGACACACAGATAGAGAGCGAGATTGAGAGCGGTAAACATACCGTGGAGTGGGTCGACAAGGGTGAAGTCGAGAAGCGTATCAAATGGGAACATCACCTTTTCGGATGGCGTGCCTACCTCTCTGGACGAAAAGACGAATTCAGTACTAAAGAGGGTGTACTCGTCAACTCGGGCGCCTTTGATGGTGTACCGACGAGCGAAGCCCGCGAGCAAATCGTCGCGTGGTTGGAGCAACAGGATTCTGGTCGTGGTAAAACTACTTACAAAATGCGCGATTGGCTGATTTCTCGCCAGCGGTACTGGGGCGCGCCAATTCCAATAGTTCATGTTGATGGCTTCAATCCAATTGCCGTGGCAGATGAGTGCTTGCCGGTGATTTTGCCAGAGGTTGAGAACTTTAAACCAACGGGCGGCAACACGTCGGTCCTGGCGCAAGTTGATGATTGGGTACGCGTGTGGGTTGATGTTGAAACTGGCAAAACCGTACCGATTACCGAACCGAAACCAGCGGGCGACAATTGGCATGAAGGACGGCGCGAAACTGATACGCTGGATGGCTATGCTTGCTCGAGTTGGTATTTCCTGCGCTATCTCGATCCGCACAACGACCAGCGGGCGTGGGATCCAGAGCTTATCAAGCACTGGGCGCCAGTCGATTATTATAACGGTGCTGATCATGCGGTAGCACACCTGCTGTATAGTCGTTTTTGGATGCGCTTTTTCTATAAACTCGGTCTAGTGCCGACAC
>CAUUSE010000017.1:0-14805 GCA_963547725.1 uncultured Candidatus Saccharibacteria bacterium
TTACTCATGACGAACAGATCGCGATCAGACCAATCCGGCTCTTCTGGCCGCAATCGAAGCATCCGAAAATACAGCACTGCCATCACATCAGCAAAACCCAGCGGCCCCGCCACATGACCGCTGCTGGCGGCTGCTACTTGACGAATAACCAGCTGTCGTAGTTCTCGCGCCCTCTCTTCCAGCCGGCCAATCGTGAGTTCGCTCATAGCAAACTACCCGAGCACACCCGTCTTGCTGATCTCCTGTTGGAGCTTAGCGAACATTGCTGGTGGATCAGTTGCTTTTTGGATTGTCCCGCCAACGTTCAGTATGTTCACACCGCCCTGAACAAGGCTATAAGCATTGTCAACCATCACACCACCATCCCAACCAATTTCAACATTCGGATTAATCATCTTGACGAGCCGAATTTTTTCCAGCTGCATCAGACTGGCTGTTCCGCCAAATTTACCCAGCTCACCGCTAAAGATCAGCACATGCTCTGCCTCCTTGATAAGCTCCTCAACCGTTTGCGGCACCGTTGGCCTCAGTAGTGCCAATCCAGCCATAATACCCGAACGCTTAATTTCTTTGAGTGCCCCCAATACATCGCCTTTGGCCTCGGCATGAATGATAATCAAGTGCGGCCGCAGCGTGATCAACTTCGGCACATACTCATCCAGTTTGTTCACCATGGCGTGAATATCAATCGTCCAACCCTCTGGTGCCCACAACTCTGAAATACCAACCGTAAAGGTCGGCGCAAATTCACCGTCAGTCAAATCGATATGCACCCGCTCGGCAAAGCCAGTAATTCTATCAACCTGCTCTTTGTATTGCTGGGCATTTTCTGCCAAAATTGCCGGGGCGATAACACTACTCATACGATTTCATCCAGTTGCGCATTGCGCCGATTATACCGCGGGGCATCCGCGTATGCAGTATTGAGCCACGTTTCAACAATGCCCTTCCAGGCAACTTCGTTATCCTCGAGAACCCTAGCCGGCAGACACAGTACATTCGAATTATTGTCACGCCGTGTCATCCTCGCTTCATGTGCATCCCAAATCACACTGGCGCGGATCCCCTTGAAACGATTCGCCGCCATACACATACCCTGACCGCCGCCGCAAATTAAAATTGCCCGTGGCTCATCCTCGCCATCACCAATCACTCGCAGCGCTGCCGCTGCCGCAAACTGCGGAAAGTCGTCATCAGGATTAAGCTCACGACCGCCGACGTCTTCGACCGCGTAGCCATTTTTCGCCAAATATGCAAATACTTTTTCTTTCAGCGCAAACCCGCGATGATCTGAACCAAGATAAATCTTCATGGGTTTAGTATAAGCGGTTTGAGTGATATTTGCAACCAATCAAGTCCATGAAAAACCCAATTCATCACGTCGAGCCGCAGCCGGCCAACACCTTGCCCATCGCCTCTTTTTCTGCATTTGTTACCCACAGACGATATTTACGCTTGATGGCTACCTGCCGTTCAATGTACTGGCAGTGAAACGGTTTATTGGGAGGTAGCCAGGTCGCGGCATCACCATCACTTTTGGCTTGGTTGGCCGGACCGTCAGCGGCCAGCAGATTCAGCGGGTCGTTCGCTAATTTTTCCCGCTCCTCACGGGGTAATTGCTGTGCGCCTTTCTGCCACGCATCACTCAACGCCACCACGTGGTCGATTTGTACTTTCGACGAGGTCTCTGGCCCGCGTTGAAACTTGATTGTCCGACCAGTATACGGGTCGCGTAGTGTCCCGGCTAACACGCGACATTTATCGTCAATTTTTGTTTCCGTTAGATCCCGCGCCAAAATTACTTCACGCACTGAGCAGCCGGTAATTTTACCCCAGCCATCACTAAATTGTTTGCGACTATAGCCCGTTTTGGGTGCGCGACCTTTAACCTCTAGTTTTGCCAACTCCGCCTGGGCGTTTGAGTCACCAAACAATTCCCGCTGCATAGACGGCGAAGTCAGCGCAACCCGCGGCTGCTGCAGCTGCACCGCCCACACTACTGCACCCGCCACCGCCATGACGAGCAATACCATTATCTGCCGCCGTCTAATTTTCCCCGTTGCCATGTCTATATTATAATGAAAGTATGAAAACAGTTCCACGCCTACTCGACACCTTTATACCACATCATTACGCATTAACCCTCGACTTAACACGCGCCGAGGAAAAATTGTTTTCTGGCACAGTGGTCATTTCTGGCGAATTAGTTGGTAATTCAATTTCGCTGCATGCCAAAGATTTGACTATTCACTCGGCGTTAATTGATGACCAGCCGGCCGAATTTTCTCATGGTGAATTTGATGAATTACGCCTGTCGTACCCAGAGTTGTCCAGAGGTGAGCACACTGTTTGCATCAAATTTTCTGGCACTATCACCGACGCCATGCACGGACTGTATCCGTGCTACTTTACCCGCGACGGCGTGAAAAAGCAATTGTTTGCCACCCAATTCGAATCGCACCATGCCCGCGAAGTCTTTCCGTGTGTTGATGAGCCAGCTGCCAAAGCCACCTACGACGTAACGCTCGTCACTGCTCCGGAACTAACCGTCCTTGGTAATATGCCCGTCACTGAATCATCCGAAAAGGACGGCGCGCTAACAACCAAATTCGCTACTACGCCACGCATGAGCAGCTACCTCCTAGCCTTTGTCGTCGGCGAATTACATAAGAAAACCGCCCACACCAAATCTGGCGTTGAAGTTAATATTTGGGCAACGCCAGCCCAGAGTGAGGACACGCTGGATTTTGCACTGGACATCGCTACTCGCTCAATTGATTTTTATGATGAATATTTTGGCGTGCCA
The DNA here is from genome assembly GCA_963547725.1 of uncultured Candidatus Saccharibacteria bacterium. Classification (GTDB taxonomy): domain Bacteria; phylum Patescibacteriota; class Saccharimonadia; order Saccharimonadales; family Saccharimonadaceae; genus Nanosynbacter. Next base: position 2,807 of record CAUUSE010000017.1, read on the forward strand.
TATCCACTGCCAAAGTCTGATCATGTGGCGCTGCCAGATTTCTCGTCGGGCGCCATGGAAAACTGGGGACTCATCACCTACCGCGAAAGCTGCCTGCTGGCTGACCCGAAGTTGACGCCGGAATCGTCCAAGCGCTTCATCGCCACTGTCATCGCTCACGAGCTCAGCCATCAATGGTTCGGCAACCTGGTAACGATGCAATGGTGGAACGACCTGTGGCTGAATGAGAGTTTCGCTAACATGATGGAATACGTGGCGGTCGACACGCTACACCCTGAGTGGCGGATGTGGGAGGAGTTTGCGACGAGCGAGGTCACCGCGGCGCTGCGACGCGACAGCTTGGATGGTGTGCAGCCAGTGCAGGCCGACGTTAATCACCCAGATGAGATCAGCACTTTGTTTGACCCAGCAATTGTCTATGCCAAGGGCGGACGGCTATTAGTGATGGTGCGGCGATTGATTGGCGAGGAGGCATTTCGCGCTGGGCTGAAGTCATATTTTGAAAAATTTGCCTACCAAAACACTGTTGGCAATGATTTATGGCAGGAATTAGAAACCGCCAGCGGCCAGCCGATTGTTGACTTGATGAACACTTGGATCTCGCAGCCAGGACTACCAATTGTGCAAGTTGAGCAGAACAACTCCAGCGAGCAACCAACCGCCACACTGCGCCAAGAACGATTTTTCATCGGCGATCACCAACCGTCCGACGCTTTGTGGCCAATTCCGCTGTTCGCCAATCAACCGCTTGATGATATTCTGACCGAGCGCGAAAAAACATTTACGATAAATGGCGACGTTCGGCTAAACTGCGGATTAAACGGACATTTCGTAACGCATTACGACCCGGCAACACGAGATCGATTGATCGAAAAGGCGGCAGAATTACCAACGTTGGATAAAATTTGCTTATTACAAGACATGACTTTGCTAGCGCGGGCTGGACGAGAAAGTTCGGCAACTCTGCTGCCGCTGGCACGTGTTTTTCAGCACGAAACCAACGAAAAAGTTTTCAGTAAAGCCGGGACAAATCTGGCGGAGCTGCGTAAGTTCGTCGACGATAATAAAGTAGGACGCGCTCGGCTCAAGCGGATTTCTGCTGAATTTGCCCGCGATACCTTCATGGAACTTGGCTGGGATGAGTGGAATGGCGAGTCTGATGATGATCGCGAGCGGCGCACAGCAGCGTTAGGTTTGATGTTATACGGCGAGGATTCGGCAGTACTCATGGAAGCTAAGCGACGCTTTGAAGAAACTAGCCCAGATGATATACCAGCCGAGATTCGCCCGCTTATCATCAACGCTAATGTCAGACATTTCGAGACGCCAGAAATGATTGACAAGCTTTTTACGATATACCAGAATACGCCGTCAGCCGACTTGCAAGTTGATATCGCGCTAAGCCTGACCTCGACGAAGAATCCAGCAACCGCCGAACGAATTTTAGTAGCAATAAAGGATGCTAATATCATCCGCCCGCAAGACGCCAGCCGTTGGTTCGCCTATTTAATTCGTACACGGGAAAATCGGCAAATTGCCTGGAATTGGCTGAAAGAAAATTGGTCGTGGGTGAAAGATACCTTTGGCGGCGATAAAAGCTATGATACTTTTATCCGCTACGCCGCCAGCGCTCTGTTGACCCGCGATGAGCTGAATGACTTCACCGAATTTACCACGCCGCTGCGCGCCGAACCAGCCCTGACCCGCACCATTGATCTGGGCATCCGCGAAATCGCTGGCAGAGTAGCACTGATTGAGCGGGATCAGGCCGCGGTTATTGATGCTCTTGATAGGTAATGTTGAATTATACGCTTTTACAATTGACTTATTTAATATCAAGTGGTATAATCACGGATAAACATTTAGTCACACTGAGTGGAGTTGGCACGTGTTTGAGGTAATAAATTAACTCAATTTAAGGAGATTCTATGGGAAATCACAACACTATTGGTAGCCAGGGAGACCGGAGAGATACACTACACCAAATAGCTGACACCGCGCGTAGGCTGGGGCAAAAGGCCGTGGCTTGGGCTTTAATGGCTGGCACAGCCGCATTTGGAGTCGTAGGCTGCTCAGGGAAGAGAACCACCGAACACAAGACTGTCTCCGTGGCTTGCGGCCACGATTCGTTAGCAGTACCGCAGATTGAGAGTGCTGAAACTTACGAATATAATATAACTAGAGAGCCAAGGCTCGGAGTAGTTACTGTTGGTTGCCCCGGCGGCGGCAATGTCATAGTTACTGGTATAAATGAACCAAGCAGTAATCCTACGCCAAGGGGTGAGCTATTTCCACATACTCTTGAGATAACCGCCCTTTGCTCACGAGGCGACACAGGCTTCAAAACACGCGTTATCGACACGCCAGCCGGTAACAATATATTTGAAGCCACCATAGAAGACTGTTCTATCGAAAGTGCAGTAATCAACCGAGACCCTAACTAACGACACATCGCCAAATTTATACCCTACACCACTAGGCATTCGGTGTTGTAATCCCTGTCAACAGCTATAGCTAACATCCGCATATCACGCCCCTCGTGTTGCGGATGTTTTATCATAAATAGCTCAGCTGCAAAGCGCATTTGTCGCTGTTTTTTGTTGGTAATCGCCGCCAAGCCATCACCATATCTGGAATTCTTGCGATATTTGACTTCGGAGAAATACAGCACATCATCTTTTATGCTGACGATGTCAATCTCGCAGTACCGTGTCCGCCAGTTGCGGGCAATGATCTCATGTCCGTCCGCCACTAGCTGATCCGCTGCTACTTGCTCACCCCTATCCCCAATTTGGCGAGTTGTTGCTAATTTTTCCGTTTCTGGAGCGGTATTTGGTACATCGATTTGCATAACATCTTCGGTGCCTACAAAATCGACTGGAGTGATATCCTCGGAAAAAATTTGGGCAACTTTACGTGGGTCCCGAATTATTTTCTGAGGATATCCGACAGGCGACTCATTCGGTAGAGCACTTGACTTTTTTCGGTGCAGATTCTGTGAATTCATGCTACCCACATACTTCTGTAGCGGTGCAAAACTCAGCCGATGCAGCGGCGTCACGCCCAACCGCTCAATTGCCGTACGGTGCTTGGCCACGCCATAGCCAGCATTTGACGCGAAGCCATACCCTGGATAGACCACGTCTTGCTCGGCCATAAACTGGTCGCGCGCTACTTTAGCGATAATCGATGCCGCCGACACGCCGGGGATCAAACCATCGGCCTTGGCCATCACTGTCACGTATTGCTCTAGCGCCGTATCCGCTAAGAAATTCACCGTCCCGTCAATGATAATTTCATCAAACGCCACATTATTCGCTTTGCATTGCAACTGAATTTGCTTGACCGCCCGCCGCGTTGCCAGTCGCAACGCCTGGCTCATGCCAACGTCGTCCAATTCCCTGGCACTCACCCAGCCCAGCGCCCAGGCAGCCGCCTGCTCGCGAATCACCCCATCTAAAACCTCGCGGCGTTTTTTAGTCAATTTTTTACTGTCGTTTAGCCCTTCAATCTCAGCACCACCCAAAATCACTGCGCCCACCACCAATGGCCCAGCCCACGGACCGCGCCCAACTTCATCAATGCCGAGAATCATGCGCGCGCTGACCCTTTTTCACATCCTTTTTTACGCCCGAACGTATGAGCACCCAGCCGATCCACACCGCCGTCGCACCCAGCGTATTTGCCAAAATATCCCAATTGGTATCGTCCAGCGTGATACGCGCCAGCCCTACCTTAACCATCAATAATTCCGCCAGTTCATTGATACAGCCCAGCGCCGACACCAACGCAAACACCGAGAACGCCATCACCAACCAGTGCGCCCGCCAGCGTGTCGCCAGCACCAAATATACCCACACTAGTCCCGTAAACAACCCGCCGCCCACGAAATGCGTCGTAAAACTGGTGTCTCGCCCCTCAATCAGCGGCGACGGCAAATACCACGAGATGAAAAACAGCACGCACGCAACATATAGCAGCCAGCGGTACTTTACTTCATCGGTAAAACCCTGGCGGCGCAACACGTACGGCACCGCAAATGCCAAAGTCACCGGAACAAATACAGAGATATAGTGAAAGATCGACATATTGGCATTATACCATGAGAAAACCGCCCCCCAGAGAGAGCGGCCTATGTGTCTCAAAACTAATTACGCTTCTTTGTGGCGAGCTGCGACCTCGGCAGCCTTGGCGTCAAGTTCTGCCTGAGCAGCGTCTTTTTCGGCTTGCTTGGCAGCGGCAGCCTGTGCGGCCTCCTCTTTCAAGCGTTCAGCTTCTGCTTCAGCCTTGGCGTCATGCACGTTGTTGACAGCTACGCGGTCAAAGTTTTTGGCAGTCAAGCGAGCTGATTTACCAGAGCGCTTACGCAAGAAGCTGAGGAACTTGCGGCGAACCTTAGCGCGGCGAACAATTTCCACTTTCTCGATCAGCGGACTGTGCAGCAAGAATGATTTTTCCACGCCAACGCCTGAGGCAATTTTACGAACGGTGATGCGTGAGGTGTGTGACTGTTTGTTGTCGGTGCGAATAACCACACCTTCAAACATCTGGATACGCTCTTTGTTGCCTTCCTTAATTTTCTGGTACACACGCACGGTGTCACCACTGCGGACATCAACAACTGCTTGCTTTTTCTGTGCTTGATTGACTTTGTTGATTAGTTCAAAACTCATACTGTTTTCCTCTGTTTCGGGATCTTAACAGCTGGCCATATAGTTGTATCCCTATAGCTCCACACTGAAAGACTCGATATTTAATGTCACCGATACAATTAGTTATCAATTCTAGCACAATTACCCAAAGATAGCAACTCCTGAAAACTTCACCAAACTGCGCTATAATTGACCGCATGGATTACAATACACTAGCACTTGAATTACACAAGAAATATAAGGGTAAAATTACTACCAGCTTGCGCGACCAGGAGAAACTGGACCGTGACAAATTAAGCGCCTATTACAGCCCAGGCGTGGGTGCGGTCAGCCAGGCGATTGCCGAAAACCCAGCGGATTTACCAAAGTACACCTGGACGAATAATCTAGTCGGCGTGATTTCTGACGGCTCAGCGATTTTAGGCTTGGGCGATTTGGGACCGAAAGCCGCCATGCCGGTGATGGAAGGCAAGGCGCTGCTGTTCAAGCATTTCGCTAATGTCGACGCTGTGCCGGTTGTACTGGACGTTCACCAACCAGAAGAAATTATTGCCACGATCAAGGCAATCGCACCGAGCTTTGGGGCGATTAACCTGGAAGACATCGCCGCACCAAAATGTTTTGAGATTGAAGAGCGCCTGAAGGCTGAGCTGGACATCCCCGTGTTTCATGACGACCAACATGGTACAGCGATAGTGGTGTTGGCGGGGCTGATCAATGCCGCGAAATTGACGAGACGAAATTTGGCAGACTGTAAATTTGTAGTCATTGGCGCGGGCGCAGCCGGTACGGCCATCATCAAATTATTGCACTTATACGGCGCGAGGAACATCATGGCAGTAGATAGCCGCGGCATTGTTGGTGCGTCTCGCACTGATTTGAATGCGGAAAAAACTGCACTGTTAGAATACGTCGACGCTTCACAATCCGGCTCCATTGACGACGCCATCACCGATGCTGACGTGTTTATTGGTGTGTCGCGCGCTGGGCTGCTCACACCTGAATTGGTACAGAAAATGGCCGAGGATCCAATCATCTTTGCCCTGGCAAACCCGGTACCAGAAATCATGCCAGACGTCGCCCGAGAGGCGGGCGTAGCAGTCATCGCTACTGGCCGCAGCGATTTTCCAAACCAAATTAATAATTCCCTGGCCTTCCCAGGTATCTTCCGCGGGGCGCTCGATCATGGTGTGAAAAAAATCACCGACCAGCACAAACTCGCAGCAGCCAAAGCACTGGCGGCACTAGTTGAAAACCCAACGGCCGATGAAGTCATTCCTTCGCCATTTGATGAGCGAGTGCCGTCAACCGTCGCTCGTGTTATCACATAACCCTATTCGCATATGCTAACAATCATAATGGAAACCGTCGGAGTGATGGCCTTAGCGTGGCTTTTTGATGTCCACTAGATAACTCGATTAACTTCCTCAAGTGTCGTCTCGCCGCGCAAAGCCGCTAGCACGCCCGCCTGCAGCAGCGTCACCATGCCATGTTTCTTGGCTGTAGCCTCAATCGCCTCGGTGTGCACATCAGCAATATCGCCACGTAGAAACTTCTGAATTTCCTCAGTCACCACCAATTGCTCCATCACTGGGATACGCCCCTTGTAGCCAAACGGCACCTCGTCGGTCGCCACGGGTCGCCACAGCTTGAACGTATCAAGATCAGGACAATCAACATGTGACGGTAGATCCCGCAAGACCTCCTTTACCCAGTTGCGTGTTGCCTCATCTGGTTCATACCCTTCCTTGCTCTCATCATGCAGGCGCCGCACCAGCCGCTGAGCGATCAATAGGCGCACCGCTGAACTAAAAATTGGATTCTGCCCGATCATATCAATAATTCGACTAAATGCCGCTGACGTCGAGTTAGCATGAAAGCTTGACAGCACCAGATGCCCGGTAATCGACGCCTGAATTGCTGTCTTGGCCGTTTCCTGATCACGGATCTCGCCAACCATCACCACGTCCGGGTCGAGGCGCAGCACACTACGCAGCCCATCATCAAACCGCTGGCCAGCCGTCGTATCAATCGGGATCTGCGTAATGCCGGGAATGGTATTTTCTACTGGGTCTTCCAGTGTAATCACTTTACGATCCGGCGTATTGAGCGCATTGAGAATGCTGTACAAAGTCGTTGACTTACCCGAGCCAGTTGGCCCAACTAACAGCACCAGACCACGCGGATGGGAAATGATCTCATCAATTTGCGCCCGCTCAGCCGCACCGATACTGAGCAAGTCTAGGTTCAACATCGAGGTGTCAAAATTAAATAAGCGCAGCACTACGTCTTGACCATACATGGTTGGCACTGCTTCGACACGGAGGTTAAGGAGGTGTGATATACTGTCACGATGGATTTCTTGCTGCATGTGCCCCGACTGCGGCTCATTGGACGCCGTCGAAATATTTGCTCGCGAAGCCAGCGCCGCCATGATAACTCGATAACGATCACGGCCCAGCTCCGCCACCGAGTGCAGCGCGCCATCAACGCGCATCCGCACCCGAATAGTATCGCGCTGATTCTCAATATGAATATCCGACGCATTCAGCCGATCCGCCTGATCGATCAAATAGTTAAACACGTCGTTCGTGCCGACGGTCGCTAATGTCTGGCTGACCTGCTGGAGTGTGTCACTATCACCCTCTTTGGCAATTTCGATATTATCATAAATCACTTTCTTTGGCGGATCAAATCGCAGCATTAACGACCTAAAGCCCGAGGCCGATATTAGAAAGAACTTAGCAATAATACCCTGCTCGCGGTAGTTATTAGTCATCGTTGCTACTAATGATTGTGGTGTCTGTGACGTAATGCCAAACCGATATGACTGCTCGTCAGGGTTTATCGCCAGCGGCACAACGTGTCCGTTATACATCTCTTCAATCGTCAAAATATCACGAATCAGCGGAATTGTCTGCTCAAACTCGCGAGCATCCAGATACTGCAGGCCTAAAATCGCCGCTCGTTTCCGGGTCGCGTCTTCATCTTGATCGCGACGTTGTTGTTGAATTCGATCTTCATCCATCAACCTTATTATAGCAAAAAGCTTATCCTTGGGCGAGTGCTATAATGATATCATGCCAGAAATTACCCTCCTCATGCACAATATTCGCTCGACGTACAATGTCGGTGCAATTATGAGAACAGCCGAAGGCTTTGGCGTCAGACAAATTATCTTTAGCGGCTATACGCCGTACCCCGATTTACGATTAGCCGATCCCCGGTCTATCGATCCAAGGCTGCCGCACATTACCGAAAGGTTGACCGCCCAGATTCACAAGACTGCGCTAGGCGCAGAAACAATGCTGCCCTTTAGCTACGTAGTTGATATTCACCAGTGGTTGGCGGAGAATGCCAGCAGGGAACGCTTACCTGTGATTGCCCTAGAGCAGTCAGCGTCGAGCACAGAGCTCAATACGTTCCGGCCACCAACCCGCTTTGCCCTACTCCTCGGCGAGGAGGTCTATGGCATTGAGCCGGACATTCTAGCGCGGTGCGATCACATTGTCGAAATCCCCATGCAGGGTGCTAAAGAGTCATTTAATGTCTCAGTTGCGGCCGGTATCGCACTCTACGGCCTCTGTTTTTCGCTAAATATAACCCCGGGCTAGATCATAATCCCTACGGGCGTAAATGATGTCACAATTGCCATTAAAATCAGCGTCACGTACCAAATCTTGCGATTAAATTGATATTTCTCAACCGACACCACTAAAAGCAGCCCGACAATCAGTCCAACCGGCAACGCCTGGATTACTACCACGCCCAGCTCAATCGGCTGCTTCAGCCGCAGCCACAATGCCGCCAGCACGACACATACCACCAGCTTTACGAAAAAAGTGCTGTCATTTTCATACAGCCGCTCCCGTCCTTTGCGGTTGGTGATGCTACTTGCCTTTGAGCGATTACGAGCGTACGTTCGTGATTTTTGTTTTGCCATAAGCTTTTTTATCATATCATACCATGCATACCATAGCAAAGCAGCCCCGCACACAAAGCGAGGCTGCCCTAAGTTTAGGTTACGAGAAATAAATTACCACATATTCGTCAGGTGGACCGACTTAAATCCATTCCAGCCGTGACCGACTTCTGCTGAACCACTACTAAACGGCCAATTCATGTTGCCGCTATTCGTATATTGCAGCAACCGTCCGTCTTTCGTCCGGCCGACGATATCCGCCAGGCCATCAGTATTCATATCACCGAGCATAATGGTATCAAACCCGTTCCAGCCATGACCGATTTGACGACCGCTCTCAAACATTGCCGTCTTGTTGTTCCGCCCACGATTGAGATATGCCCACATCGTACCGTCCTGCCGTACTGCGACGATATCATCATAACCATCACCGTTCAAATCACCGGCAACGATCGATCGAGCATTATTCCAACCGTGACCGATTTGACGGGCTTCATCTGACACGAAATCATACACTCCTTCAAGCTTCTTGTAGCGTAGATAAACTTTGCCTGCCATCAGGTTACCGTTGTTATCAACATAAACATGTGAGGCCGGGCTGTCTTTACCGTGCAGCTTGGCGAACACTGCATCACCCTGATAGTCAATATCGCTGGCGACTGGCTTGTCAGCAAATGGTGTCGTCGTGGAGCCATTATTGCGGAACACTTGAGCCTTTTGATTTTTTGGGTAGGCAACAATATCCGGACGACCATCACCGTCCATATCGGTGAATGTAATGTTTGTGTACCCGTCAAATCCCTGACCGATCTTTGTTGAACCGCCGCTAAATGGCCAGCCTGGAATAGCGTTATTCTGATACAGCCACAACGAGCCGTCCTTATTCAGGCCAATCGCATCACTGAAAGCAGCGACATTCTCGATAGCATTCGCAACCGGTGCACCACTCAGCACCAAGCCAAACACCGTCGCCGACAGCCCGAGCACCGTTACTGTTTTCTTTAGTATTCCCATACATCCCTCCACCGTCATAGACGGTATTTATTTAGTACACTCCTACCGTACTACGTTTTCTACATAAAAACAATCCCGCTTATGCTTATCAAGCGGGATCGTGGTAAATTCTGCTGTACGATTAGGGAAATTACATCCGAATCTCAGCGTCAACACCAGCCGGTAAGCTCAGATTCTGCAGGCTATCAATCGTTTTTGGTGTGGCATTAGTAATGTCAATAAGGCGCTTATGGGTGCGCATCTCGTAACTCTCGCCGCCCATTTTGTAGACGTGCGGGCTCTTTACCACCGTGTAGGTGCTGCGACGAGTCGGCAGCGGCACAGGGCCAGCTACGCTCGCGCCGGTGCGAATTGCCGTATCGATAATTTGTTTTGCTGACTGGTCGATGACTTTATGGTCGTACGCTTTCAGGCGAATACGAATCTTGATACCAGTGTCTTGAGCCATAGCTCCTCCTTTATGTGCAACTCCGTAACCTCTGCCCATACCCGCGCTTTGCGACCGGCCGAGTTCTCGGAGTAAATTAATACTGCCCGGCAATTATATCACAATACCTGAAGTATGGCTAGTCAAGAACCACCGGATTTGCTGCCACCCACTGGCGCCACTGCGCGACATCTTCAATCGGTGGCCGATAACCCATAGCTTCACCTAACTGGCTCGCCGCCAAAATACAGGCTGCAATATAATCGGCATTAGCTTCGTGGTCAGACCGGACATATTCTTGGTATTGTTCACTAGTATAGTCCACCGGTAGAGGTACGATGGTATTATCTATCTCACCAAAAACCTGCATTACCTTTTTGTCAAGCTGGATTACGTGCCCTAACTCATGACAAAACGCTATCAACCCGACGATTTGACGACCTATTTCTGCATCCTCAAGTCGCTCACGTGGCACACCCAATCGAGACGACATCCGTGCTATAAGATTCGGACTAGACAGCGTCTCCCTCGTGCCGATGACAATCATTGGAATTTTCTCACCATCCCATACTTCACCCTCACCACCTCTGAAGTCACCACTGTTCTCATCAATAACAATTTGCATCTCCTCTAGTGTCCGAGCCGGAAACAAATTCAAGGCGGTCTCGTAAATATCACCTGCTAGCGGATTGATATACTCACCAAGTGTTTCGACTCTTAATTTTTGCGCTTTTTTGTGCGACAACTCTTCCATAGTAATCTATACTGTAACATATAATATTTATTCCGTCAAGCATTACTCTAAACTACGAATTGCCTCCGTTACCACCTCGGCCGAATGACGTAGCGCCGCCTGCTCGCGCTCATTAAGCGGATACCCTGTCAAGATTTTTACACCATCTGCACAAATCGTTGACGGTAGGCCAAGCACTACATCGTGCAGTCCATACTCGCCCTCAACCAGTGAGCAGACTGGATAGACCGAGCGTGACGATGAGCGTAGTGCCGAAACAATCTTGGAGATCACAAAACCGATTGCATAGTACGTCGACCGCTTGGTCTCGATCACTCGGTACGCTCGCTGACGAATTTGCTCCTCAATACCGTCGACCATCGCTGGCTTAAATCCCGGATAATCAGCGAGCGGCACCTCACCGACTTGCGCTGATTCAATGGTCGCAAATGACGAATCACCATGCTCCCCTAAAATATAGGCATCAACCTCTCGACTATGTACATCTAGCTGATCCGCGATATACGACTTAAGCCGCGACGTATCGAGCGTCGTTCCGGTACCAAACACCCGACCCTTTGGCAAGCCCGATTCCTTCAGCGCCACATACGTCAGTGCATCAACTGGATTTGACACCACAATGATATACGGGCGAGCACCGTTTCTCATAATATTTCTAACTGTCCCACGCATAATCTCAGCGTTCACGCCAAGCAACTCTAGTCGTGTCTGCCCCGGCTGCTGTGGAGCGCCAGCAGTAATAACAACGATGTCATCAGTCTTGATATCATCATAATCACCCAGTCGCACCACAACACACCGATCAATCCCCATTGCGTCATTGATATCAGCCGCCTGCCCCCACGCCAAGTCAGGGTTGCGGTCGATCAGCACAATTTCCTCAACCACACTCCTGAGCGCACAGGCGTACGCCGCCGTCGCACCGACCATGCCACCCGCACCGACGATCACCAACTTCTGTTTATTCATGTTTGTCTCCTAATTTTTATTGCGATAACTTCTCTACTGTAACGCTATCTTGTTAATTTGTCAAGATGCTTATGATAGTCCGTCGCCAATGTAGCCCATCAAAAATCCTCCAGTTTCCTGGAGGATTTCTAGGATTGGAGTGCAAAGATTATTTGTTAATCTTTGTCACCACACCAGCACCAACAGTACGGCCACCTTCGCGAATGGCAAAGTTCAAACCTTGCTCCATAGCGATTGGGGCGAGCAACTTAACCTTAAAGG
>CAUUSE010000018.1:0-14465 GCA_963547725.1 uncultured Candidatus Saccharibacteria bacterium
AACCAAACTTACCAAACGCATCCAGCAGCAGCGCCGTGGCGCTCAGTCCATCAATATCATAATCACCATAAATGACGATTTTTTCACCGTGCTGCCGCGCCTGTTTCAACCGCACCACCGCCTTCTCCATGTCCGGCAGCAAAAACGGATCATGCTTCACCGCCGTATAATCCGGCTGCAAAAAAGCCTGGCGCGCTGCCTGTGTCGTCAGACCGCGCGCCGTCAAAATCCGCTCGAATAAGGTCATCAATCTCTATCAACCGAGCCGCGCTTCGGCCGGGCCGCATGTTGTTGCGACTTAATCACCATACTCTGTAATTCCTTGAAAATTGGGAATTGTTTATTCGTAAAGTATGCCCGCGAATTGCCTTGCTTCTCACTCCTCAGGAAACCAACCTTCTCTAGCCGCTTGAGCTCGCGCTGAATATTACCTGGATCTTCCTTGATCAGCTTGGCTAGGCCACGTACGTGCGTATGAAAATCAGGATACTTGGCATACACAACTACGATTTTGCGTCTCACTCGTGATGTAATAAAAATGTCAAGCATTCTCTCCCCATATTCCCTTTCGCTACCACTCAGTGTATCACAATTTTACAACACCCGACAAGCTTTTTTCGACAATTATACGCCCCACCCCTCAGTATACGTACTTACACCCTAAAACGCTCATGATTATATTCAGCCGGCCAGCACGGTATAATAAAGCAAGACATGTACTACTATTTGGTATCACCGATCAAGATTATTCGTGCCGATGCGCATTCGTTTACCTATGCGTACCCCGAGCGGCTGCCGGTCGGTGCACTCGTGGTTATAGAAGTTGGCTCAACTCAGTGCGTTGGTATCATTATGTCGGCAGTCGTTAAGCCCGAGTTTACGGTTAAAGAAATCGTCCAGCTTTTAGATGACGCTCCCGTGCCGCTACCGCTCATCCAAACGGCTCTGTGGATGAGCAATTATTATCATACGCATCTCGCGACCGTCTGGCAAACCATTCTGCCACGCGGTTTGACGAAAAAGCGTCGCCATATACCCGCACGCGCCGCCAGTCCGCAGGCCTCACGACCACCGACAACAGTACTCACGCCCGACCAGAGAGACGCCATCACCGCCATTGACGACATGCTCCCCGGCAGCGCCCTACTACATGGCGTGACCGGATCTGGCAAGACGCGTGTCTATATCGAGCTCGCCCGGCGGCTGATGGACGAGGGCTTATCGTCAATTATTCTGGTGCCAGAAATCGCCCTCACCTCACAACTCGTTAACGAATTTGCGAGGTATTTCGACAATATTATCCTCACCCACTCGCGCCAGACTGAAGCCGAGCGGCACGTGATTTGGCAACATGTTATCAATTCACGCGACCCGCTCATCGTCATCGGCCCTCGATCAGCCCTGTTCATGCCCGTCCAGCAGCTGGGCCTCGTCGTCATTGATGAATGTCATGAACCCAGCTTCAAACAAGAGCAATCGCCCCGCTACTCAGCGCTGCGTACTGCGGCCATTCTCGCGCGCCAGCATGAAGCCAAGCTCGTCCTCGGCAGCGCCACCCCTACGATCAGCGATTATTTTCTGGCAAAAACCGCTGGCCGGCCCATCATAACCATGCCCACACCCGCCCGTTCAGACGCCGTTAAACCGCGCGTCTCGCTGGTTGATATGACCAAGCGCACAAACTTTACTCAGCATTTTTTTCTCTCCGATCAACTACTCTCGGCTATCACTGGCTCGCTGAGTGCCGGTCATCAGGCCCTCATCTTTCACAATCGCCGCGGCACTGCCACCATTACCCTATGCGAACAATGCGGCTGGAACGCTGGTTGTCCGCGTTGCTTTGTGCCGCTCACCCTCCACGCCGACCAGCACCAGCTTCTCTGTCATATCTGCGGTTTCACTGCAACCGTCCCCACCAGCTGTCCCGAGTGTCATCATGCCGATATCATTCATAAAGGCCTCGGCACCAAGCGCATCGAGGCAGAATTACACAAGCTCTTTCCCGCGAGCACCATCGCCCGCTTCGATGCCGATACAAGTACCAACGACGCAGCTGATAAGCGCTACGACGAGCTCAAAAACGGCTCAATTGACATCATCATCGGCACCCAAGTGATCGCCAAGGGTCTCGATCTACCACACCTACGCACTGTTGGTGTCGTCCAAGCCGACGCCGGGTTGACACTGCCTGACTTTTCCTCAAGCGAGCGCACCTTTCAGCTGCTGGCCCAAGTCGTTGGCCGCGTTGGCCGCTCCCATCACGCCACCGACGTCATCGTCCAGACCTTTCAGCCGGATCATCCCGCCATCCGTGACGGACTCGCCCAAAACTACACCGATTTTTACACCCGCACTATCGCGCAGCGACGCGCTACTGACTTTCCGCCATTTGTCTATCTACTTAAATTAACCTGCATCTACAAAACCGAAGCTGCCGCCATCCGCAACACCAAAAAGCTCGCCCAGACACTGCAGGCAGCCGCCCCGGCCGACGTACGCATCCTTGGCCCAACACCGGCATTTTATGAGCGCGTCCGCGACACGTACCGCTGGCAGCTGATTCTTAAAAGTCCCCGCCGCAGCGACCTTGTCAGTCTCCTTGATCTCGTACCACCAACCCATTGGCAGGCTGAGCTCGACCCAACCAGCCTCCTCTAGCCACCTGTGCTATAATGATCACAATGACTAAAGACGATATTATTGCCCTACCAAATCCGCATCTCCGCCAAAAATCAGCTAAAATTCACGTCATCACCGACGAGGTGCGCCAGTTATCAGCCGATATGATCGCGGCCGCTCTTGATTGGGAAGATTCTCGCCCTCATGAAATCAGCGCTGCCCTCGCCGCCATCCAAGTTGACCGCCTCGAGCGCGTCATCATCGTCCGCAGCGACTTTGACGACAAAGCTACTCGCGAATTCACCACCCTGATCAACCCGGAAATTGTCAAATATGAGGGGGAAATAGTCGCCGATTTCGAGGGTTGCCTCAGCGTCAAGCACGTCTACGGCAAAGTCCCCCGCCATTCTAAAATCCGTGTCAAGGCTCTTGATCTCGACGGCAACGAGATTCGCCTCAAGGCCGAAGGCTTCCTCGCCCGTGTCATCCAGCACGAGATCGATCACACCAACGGCGTCGTCTTTATCGACCATATCCGCGACCAGCACGACGCTTTTTACACGCTCGATGATTCTGGTGAATTACAGCCGCTTGATTATGAAGCCGACATCAAAGATAATTCTCAGCTGTGGGACTAACGTGTCACCAATCATCTTTTTCGGCACCGAAGCGTACAGTCTGATTACCCTTAAAGCACTCTACGGGGCAGGATTTCCCATTCGCGCCGTCATCACCAAACCTGATATGCGTAGCGGCCGCGGCCATAAGCTTACCGAACCACCAGTCAAGACCTTTGCCCGCCAACATGGCATCCTCGTCTGGCAGCCCAACAAGCTCCGCGACATTATCCCCGATATCACCGCCCTCCAGCCTGTCGCTGGCGTCCTCGTCGCCTACGGCAAAATTATCCCCCAGTCAATCATTGACCTCTTCACTCCTGGTATTATTAATCTCCATCCCTCGCTACTGCCAAAATGGCGTGGCCCTTCGCCCATTGAGGCCGCCATTGCACACCAAAATTCAGAAACCGGTATCTCCATTATGCAACTTGACGCCCAGATGGACGCTGGCCCAATTTACACCCAACACCGTCACCCGCTCACTGGCACTGAAACCAAACCGCAGCTATATGATGAACTGTTTGCTGCCGGCAGCGACCTGCTCGTGCGCACGCTGCCAGGCATCCTTGCCGGTACGCTTCAGCCGACCCCACAAAACGACGCCGATGCCACGTATTGCCAGCTACTTTCCAAGGGTATGTCGCTCATTGATCCTGCCACCATGACCGCCGCAGCCGCCGATGCCCATGTGCGGGCGTATCTCGGCTTTCCACGTAGTCGTCTGCGCATTCATGACCGTGAACTCATTATTACCAAAACTCGTGCCTCAGACGCCCCAGAATCGCCGCTGAGCGTTCAGTGCTGTGATGGACGATATCTTACTATCCTCGAGCTGATTGCCCCGAGCGGCAAACAAATGACCGCAGAGGCGTTTCTCCGCGGCCATCAAGGCTAAGTTCATGAGCTAAGGCAGCTAAAGGCTCGCTCTAAGCTTGTCCCGGCGCCGAGGATGCACCCATACCGCCTAAAATAGCCTCGCGGTTAGTTATAATCTCCTTCTTCAGCTCATCCATTGTTGCCGCCACCACGTCGCGATAATCAGGCCGGTTTACCTCTAGCCACTTCGTTGCCGCAAACTCATCTTTTAGACCAGGATTATTCGGATCAGCCTTGGTTGCTTGCACCAGCCGCTGGAACATCGGCTCCTGCTGGTAATTTGGCGCATGTTTGGCGAGAAACTCATCTACCGCGCCCGGCGCCTTGTCAATAATGTTCGCAAACTCATCCAGCTGCGCGTCGCTCATCCCCTGACTCAGCCGCTCGCCGACTCGTAGCTCCAACTCGCTATAAATATGCTGCAAAAACGGCTTCTTCTGCTCATCCGGCAGCTGATCTAGTCCTAATTCTTTCAAAAAATTATCGTCTAGTTGGAACATATCGTCTCCTCGTTTATGGTTCCCGTTCTTTATACCTAGTATAGCAGCATCCTGATCAGAATGCTACTATACCTCATGGAGCTATTCGACGACCTATGCGTCCAACCGACTTTTTAGACGAGCAATTTCATCCTCCAGCATTGCCTGGTATAGCTGTCCAGCCTCTGGTATATGAGTTTTTAGCCACTCACCGACAACGCTAGGATCACCATCATGTGCGTCAACGAGCTTATTTAATTCCTCATCTTGTTCTTCCGTTAATAGCTCATCGCTAACGCTAGCAAATTGGATTTCAACCGCACCGACGAGGTTGTGGAGAATGCTCTGCTTAACCTCATCACTCGCACCAGTAACGCCTAACTGTTCAAATATTTGTTCATGTGTCATTGTCTGTGTTCTCCTATTGTTTTAATTCTAAAGCTTAGTAACGCCTTTCATAGCTTCAATGACTCGTGCCGCTTTATCACTAAAGCGCACGCTCGTATCAACGTTCCAAGCCCCAAACTGCTGGTCGCCAGCACCTCCCGTAAACATATGTACCGGGTTATTGTTACCGTCGACAAAAACATTACCTTGACCAACGTTGTCTGCAAGCTTCTTCAGAAACTCCGTCGAGTCGCCCTCAAGCTTATAGCCAAGATGTTGCAACTGATCGCCAACCACGCTCTCCGGCGCACCATTCGTATTCACTTCAGTAAAATGACTGACAGGCTCAACATCAGAGTTGTTTGACGCATCTACCACAGATTCTGCTACCGTATTCTGATTCGTAGGGGTTTGTTCAACAGGATGCACCGCGCCCGAGCCTAATGCCTCTATAGAGAACTTAGTAGCTAGTGCTGTCCCGACTGCGCCCAGTACTGGTATGACGAGTTTTCTTACGTTTTTGCCAACCTCAGTCGATGTCTCATCTATATGTCTATTGACAATATCACGCGCACCCGGCTCCCAATCAGATCCCTCTTGCTCTGCCACCTCAGCTCGAGCTTGCATAGCTTCTAAGAACTGCTGATGATATACGTCTGCCACAGCCTCAGCTTTGTATTGTCTATTTGACGGGTTTTTATCTCGAGGACCAACTTTTGTATTGGCATTTCGCTTATTCGCTAGGTAGCGGAATGTGCCAGCACCCGCCCCGGCAACAGCCAGACCAAGCGGCAGACTAAAGATCGCCGTCAGACCTCCCACCGCACCGGCAGACACGTAGCCCAGCCGCCGCAGCCACTTACTCATCGGGCGTCGACGGTTGCCGTCCTTATCTTTGCCGCGATCCATCTGCAGACGCGCAATTTCTTGGACATTACCGTAATGCTCTGCTGTAAAGAACTGACCACGCAAACCGCGCACTTCCTCTTCCGTTAGGTTGCCGTCATTAATCTCACGACTGAGGAAGTCGCGCCGATCAGCATCAACCTGCGTCAAGGCTGCTTCGTAAGCTGCCGCTGCCTCCTGCTCTTCTTTAGATGGACGCGTTAGACGATCAGCGAGCTTAGCGCCCAATCGACCACAACCCAGCAAGCGTTCCATGAGCTTACCGCTTGGATTGATGCGTAGCCCATGGCTCTTCTGTTTACGATCCATAACCTGTTGAAAACGCTCACGTTCAGCTTCATAGCGCCTAATATGCTCAAGATACGGGTATCGTTTCTCACCAGTAGCAGGGTCTATCTCATACGTATTCTTAAAGAAATCGCTCATGCGAGTCATCGCATCACTGATTCTCTCCTCGACTGAGCGTGGATCATCCTCACCACTACCACCATCTTCTGGCCCCTTTGTGCCTCCTGGACCTTTTTTGCCCGACCCTAGACCATCAATCTTCTCTATGATTGCCTGAATAGCTTCACGTGCCTTCGCCTTGTCTTCAGCAGAGGCGTCTGGATCACTGAGAACTCGCGAAGCCTCGCCCATTAGCTCAACAGCTTTATTCATAAGAGCATTTTCACCGCCCTCGCTGCTGCTACTACCCTGGCCCTTAAGCCCCTTACCAATCGCCGGAACCTCTCCCAAGTTTTTCTTGGCTGGCAGCAAAGCAGGAGACGACGATGTATCAACAGACCGCTCCGCAGACGAAATAGTGTTGCGACGACGAGAGATGTTTCTTTCTGGCATGCTGGCAGCTTCCTTTCAAAGACAAACAATTAAACAATTACATGTAAGCGATTTGAGTATCTCGTAAAATGCACACTCGCTGTCTGAACTTTAGCAGATTTATGAAGAAAAGTCAATAGAAAACCGTCCGATATACTAAAATTACCTACGGTGACAAGTTGTTACAGCGTCTTCTTCACCAACTCCCGCGTAAAGAACTCCAGCGTGTCGCCTTCTTCAACGACAACTTTTCGCGTAGTTTTGAGGCTGAGTCCACACATTTCACCCTCAAACACTTCCTTGGCTTCCTGACGTTGACGCTGAACGGATGATACTTCAACCTCGGCAATGTGTTCATCGCCGCGCTTCAGGCGTGCCAGCAGCCCCTTATAGACCTTACCCGTCATCATTTCACCACCAGCGATCACCTCTTCGCGCACCGTTCGGAACACGCCCTTAACCCTCAGCTGGCCGACCTCAGTCTCGACGACCTCTGGGGCCAGCAATGCCTCCATGGATTGCCTGGCATTATCAAGCAGTTCATAAATCACTCGATACAGCCGCACCTCAACATGCTCACGCGCTGCCAGGCGCTTCACTGCTGGCGGCAGATCGACATTAAAACCATAAATGACCGTATTCTCGCCAACCGCCAGATGAATATCATTTTCTGAAATATTACCAACCCCGCTACCGATGACATGTAGATCCACCAAGCCGCCCGTATCAATCAATTTCAGGCTATCAATCACCGATGTGAGCGACCCCTGAACATCAGCCTTGACGAGAACATTGAACGACTCAGCATCATGCTGCTGACTCATCATTTTCAAAATATCCGAGCTGGTGACATTGGTGCTGGCAGCCATTTTTTCCTGCTCTAGGCGCGCCGCCTGCGCCAAATGCCGTGCTTCTTTCTCATTTTTAGCCAACCGAAAGCTATCACCAAACTGCGGCAGCTCCTTAAAACCAGTCACATTGACTGGCGTACTCGGGCCGGCCATTTTCATTGTCTGACCACGAAAATCCGACATTGTCCGTACTCGACCGTACGCCGTACCAGCCACCAAATAATACGCTGGTTTCAGCTGACCGTGCTCGACGAGTAGCCCAACCACCGCGCCGCGCCCGGTTTCCATATGCGCCTCAATCACCAAGCCCTCGGCTGGTACGTCCTCATCCGCCCGCAAGTCTTCCATATCTGCCACCAGTAGCACCATATCCAGCAGCTTATCCAAGTTCTGGCCAGTTTTAGCGCTGACTTCCACCATCACCGTATCGCCACCCCACTCCTCAGGATTGAGGCCGTGTTCAGACGCCAGTTGTGTTTTTACCAGCTGCGGGTTGGCGGTATCTTTGTCAACTTTATTGATCGCCACCACAATTTTGGCATTAGCCGAACGAGCAAATCGAATCGCCTCGACCGTCTGCGGCTTGACACCGTCGTCCGCCGCCACCACGATGATCACCACATCGGTCAGCACCGCGCCGTGCTGCCGCAATGCTGCAAATGCCTCGTGCCCCGGCGTATCCAGCAGCGTAATCATCCGCCCATTATGCTTCGTTTGATAGGCGCTAATGTGCTGCGTAATGCCACCGGCCTCGCCCGCGGCGGTCTTGTTACCCAAGACGGCATCCAGCAAGCTCGTCTTGCCGTGATCAACATGCCCCATCACCGCCACAATCGGTGGACGCGGCACTGCCCGTTCCGACAGCGTATGCTCCACACGCGTATGACCAACGGCCGCTTCCTTTTTCTTGAGCGTAACCTCAAGGCCCAGCTCTTCAACGATGATCGACGCCGTCTCAAAGTCCAGTCGCTGATTAATCGTCGCCGCGATACCATTCTTAAACAGCTCGCCGATGAGCGTCGTGACCGGTAGGTTCAAGGTGGTAGCGAGCTCTCCGACGGTTACTGAATCTGCAATTGCGACAATCTTTTCTGTCATCTGCTCGTGCTCCTTTCATCGCCCGCGTGACACCTCGGCGAACTGTTTACATTACTCTTTTTCTATAGGCTATTTTTTCTTGCCGCCAGCCAGCGACAGTGAAATCTTGCGATTATCTTTATCAATTTCGAGCACGGTAAAGGTCTTGCGCTCATTTAATGTAAAGACTTTCTCTGGGTCAGTCCCATCGCCACCCAGCTCCGAAACGTGAACGAGAGCCTCAACAGCTGGACTTAGCTGCACAAACGCACCAAACGGCGTAATCCGTGTGACGGTACCTTCGACATCCTCACCCGACTTGAACTGCTCCACTTCATCAAGCCACGGATCTTTCGTCAGCTGCTTCATACTCAAGCTGAGGCGCTCCTTGTCGATAGCGATAATCTTCGCCTCCACGGTCTGGCCAACCTTAACGTAATCGCTCGGATTGTTGACCCGCTCCCAGCTAATTTCTGAGATGTGAATCAGTCCCTCAATTCCCTCAACATTCACAAATACGCCAAAGTCCACCACGCCAGTCACGATACCCTTGACGGTATCACCAACTGACAACTTCTCAAACCGCTCCGCCAGGCCTTCTTTGATGGCCTCCTTTTCAGAAAAGATGAGCTTGTTCGCCTTGCGATCAGCATCCAGAATCCGTACGCGGATCTCTTTATTAACTAGCGTATTAAGCCGCTGCAAGATCTCATCCTTATCGCTTGAACCAACTCGCGGGTAGTGCTCAGCTGACAGCTGCGATACCGGCAAGAAACCGCGCACCCCTTCATATTCAGCCAACAGACCGCCACGATTGGCGTCGTACGGCGTCACCGTTACAATTTCACCGCTCTCCAATTTGGTCGCGACCTCGTCCCAACCACGATCGCGCGCCGCTTTACGCATACTGAGCAGTGAGTAACCGTTGTCCAGCTCAACCTCGACAACACTCGCAGTTACCTCGTCACCTTCTGCATAATTGTTCGACATACTTACCTCACGGCGCGGCACCAAGCCAACGCCCAAAGGCCCCAGATCAATCAGAACTTCGTGTTTCTTTATTGATAAAATAGTTCCGTGCACAACCTCGCCTGCGGTTAGTTGCTTCACGGAGTCGCTCGCCTGAGCAAGCAGATCGTCCATGGTCAATGGATTTGCCATACGTCCAAATAGACTCCTGTATTACGTTAATATTCTTATCCAAGCGGCCTGCCAAAACAGCTACCTCTTGGGGATCTCGTTTTATTATATCGTAGATAGTGCCCCGAGTAAAGAGAAGGAAGCTAAACTACCAACATTGACCGACGATACGCAAAGCCCGCAGCCACAATTAGCCCCAGCACAAAGCCAACTGCCAACGAGTCAGTTGGCCCAGTTGCCGGTAGATGGGATGATCCGTGGCCATTGTTTTGAGCTGGCGGCGTTGGTTGATTCTGCGCGTGTTGTTGAGGCTGCTGCTGCGCGGACTTGTTTGACTCAGCTGAAGAAGTGTCTTTTTTCTCATCGCTCTTCTCGTTCTTCTTTTTGTCGGCCGATTTATCGTCAGACTTCGTGTTGTTCGTCTCTTTTTGCTGCTCACTCGTCGCAGCATTTTCCGTCGATGAGGCGGCCTGGTTCTGTGCTGATAACTGTCGCAACCCGTATAACGTTGCCAAAGCGATCGCCGCCAAAATAACCCCTACGATCACGTAGATTACAACATATCCTCGCTGGCGGTTCTGCTTCATACCATTTCTCCCTGATGTTACTAATACTTACTGTACCATATTGTCACCACTCTCGTAAAGGGGTATACTAGTTTCATGATTATTGCGATTGATACTGGAGGCACAAAAACATTGGTCGGACGATTTACCGACAACGGCACGCTAGAGACAACAACTCGGTTTGCCACCCCAACAGATATTACAGCATATATCAAACAAGTCGTTGAAACCATTACCGTAATTGCCGAGGGCGCACCTGTTACAGACATCTCGATCGGTCTACCCGGCACCGTCACTGGCGGTGTCGCTACATATTGCATTAACCTCGGCTGGTGCGAGGTGCCCATCCGCGACCTCCTAGCCGAGCACTTTCCCGACGCCCAAATCATCCTCGAAAATGACGCCAACCTCGCTGGCCTCGCCAGCATACGTCGCCTTGAACCACAGCCAGCCTGCGGCCTCTACGTCACTATCGGCACAGGCATCGGCACCAGCATTATCCTCAACGGCACACTCCACCCCAGCCTACGTAGCAGTGAAGCCGGTCATATGCAAGTTGCGTATCAGTCAACCATTGATTCGTGGGAAAACCTCGCTTCCGGACGAGCGCTCAGTCAACAGTTTGGTGAATTATCGGACGCAACGCCGCCCGAAGCTTGGTTTGAGGCCGCCAAGAGACTCAGCTTAGGACTGCAGGCACTGATCGCTGCTATTCAGCCAAACGTTATCGTTATCGGCGGCGGTATCGGCCGCTACACCGATAAATTCTCTGCGTCACTAGCCGGACTTATCACCGAGAAACTACCGTCATTTATCACCTGCCCGCACATCGTTGGTGCAGCACACCCCGAGGAATCTGTGCTCTATGGTTGCTACGATAACGCTATCGCCCATCGTTAAGCAGCTGGCCAGCGATTATCCAGAGTATCAGTTCCGAGCTGGCGATGTTTTTTCGTGGTCACACCATTCACGGACTATCACTTATATCAACGAGGCGTCACCAGCCGCTATCGCCCAGCTACTCCACGAAACTGCCCACGCCGTCCTAGACCATCATCACTATACTCGTGACATCGACCTCATCGCCATGGAGCGCCAGGCCTGGGAGCTAGCTGTCCATCAGTTAGCCCCACGCTATAACATTACTCTGGCCATGAATGACGACGTCGTTCAGGATGCGCTTGATAGCTACCGCAAGTGGCTACATGCCCGCAGCACGTGCCCAACATGTAGCGCTGTCGGTATAGAAATCGCCAAGCACCAGTATCGCTGTCTCCACTGCGCTAGCAACTGGCGCGTCAACGAAGCTCGATCCTGCGAACTCCGCCGCTACCGCAAATAGCCCTCTATGGAAAGAGGGCTACCGCATCATTTTAAGCAGTGTGGCTACGCGGCCAGTGTCACGTCGTCTTGAGCCGTTGCCTGCACTGTTGATACTGTCGTTGTCGGATTAACGGTTGTCGTGACCGTCGTCGTTACCTTACGCCGACGAGAAATGCGACCACCTTTAGCACCAGCGATCCGTGCCAGAGCTGGGTTTGCCGCAAAGCCACCGGTCCGTCCGTTCCGACCGCCCTTCGCGCCGATCTTGGCATAAAAGTCTGGGTCACGCGCTAAGTTTTTCGCTGCCGCTTTCATACCGCCAATTTTTGTACCTGCCATGTGAGTTTTCCTCCCGAATTAAAAAGATTTCCACATCATCTACTATGGAAACCCTCGCCTTTATATATCACACATGATATGTGTTATGTATGCATATTATCATACTGCTCATACTTTGTCAACATTTACATAAGCTATTTTTATTGTGAATAAAATATTGCAATCAGCGATTTACTTCGCTATAATGAGATCTGTCACACCTTGTGACGGCACCTGTTGGAGCTTAGAAATGATGAGTTCCACCACTCAAAAACCACCCTTTCTGCGAGATGGGTGGTTTTTGATTGTGAAAGGAATTTCACCAATAGCTAAAATTATCTAGGTCAAAATTACTCCGACGACGAGGAAAATACATATACCCACCTTCAACTTTCCGACCACAAAGCCCGCTTCTATAGAGCTAGCTCAATGAATGACAAAGACGCGGGGCCCCCGACTATACCATCCTCACTTCAGTACCGATTAATGTACCGCCAACAGCTGCGCCGCCGGTCCAGCACCAGCTGTCATCGCCACAAACTGTGCTCTCGTCCAATAGAGTCGTCCCGAGATCGGGTCATTAACATAAAATCCAAGTGGATCGTGCGGTTCACCCCGAACCCCAACAATGAGACGCACATGCATCGGTATCGGCCCACTGACCGTCCGACCTGACGGCGTCCTCCAACTATCAATTTTTGCGCCAATCCGCCATACGCCCCACGCAATGACTGGATTACCATTGTGAATTTGCTGTGCTACGAAATTCGCATTGGCGCCATATGCCACTGACGTTCCGCGGCCATATTGACCGGCCGCCCGCGCCACCGGACCGGCATATACACCCCAGCCCGTTCCCGCACCTTGGTTGCCGTTTACGTCGCCCACAAACTGCACATTCGGATCGTCCCACTCATTTGTCGCCTTGTCTCGCGAGCGCGGACGATACCCAAAACGCTGCAAGATATTCCAATCACTATCATGCACACCACGATATGCCAAGGCCATACGCAGTGAGGCCGCTTCGCAGCTTTGGGCGTACGCCTGACGATAGAATGGTACATTATTGAGCTTGACGACCCGTGAATTAGTTGTGAACGATGTCGCAATTCGCTCTACGCTCGGCAGTCCAAACACTGGCTGCACACCTGGCTCTACCCAAACCTGAACTTGCCGCTGAAAGCCCATATTAACCACCCGAGCAATCATTGTATTGCCACGCCAGGAAATACTCTGAACTGTACCAGATGACACCCTGAGGCGATCCTGGGCGCTCTTGTGGTCAACTGCCTGATCAAAGGTTATCCGTACATCCTGCGCCGCTTGATCAACAGTGGTTCGCCACGGGGACGCCCCCACACCACGCACATGCCCATTAGTGGTAAATGTCTTTTTTACTTCCTCGACGAGAACGCCTCCACGAGCTGTCCGCAAGCCTTTAGGAATGGTGTATGTGTACGTTTTGCCCGGCTCCAATTTATCTGCCTTAAACACGTACTCGGTATCGCTCCGCCACGAACCATTACCAGCCGTGTCAACCGCTATATGTGGCCGATCCTTTGCGTCAATTGCCTCCTGAAATGTCAACTTCAATTCGTCTGATGGCGTCACTGAATGCTCTTTAATCGGTGAACCAATCGCTGGTAGCGGCGCACTTTTCACCGTAAAACGTTTTAACTCTTCCTTCTGGGCTTTATCGTATAACTTGAAGGTATACTGCGTGTCAGGTGCTAGTAGGCCAGCGTATTTCCATGAAAATGTTTGATCGTCCGACGACTCACGCTTCAGCCCGAGCGTTGGCTCGGTCGTCAATTCTAGATCACGCAATTTACCCGCCCGTGAGCCTAAACGCACCGTCAACGCCTGATCCATCGCGATTACTTCTTTGCCATCCAGTGACGCCGTGTCCACTCGTGGTGCTTTTTGCGTCTTGAACGATACATCATGGATCGTTGCATGACCAAACAGCGAACGTCTCGCCCCCGGGAACGCCACAGTGTAATTTGTACCAGCTGTCAGTGGTTGGTCGGGCGTAAACTCCATCTCAAAAACGCCGAACAGCTGTCGCTTTTCGCGCCACGTGCCGCGCACTTCCGGCTTAATCTCTGGTCTCACCTCGCCAAGCTGTTGATTAAACTTCAGGCGAATCGGCCGGTCGACTTCCTGCAGGGCTTGATCGGACACACGCTCGACGCTGACATTGCCACGCGTTGTGATAACAAACAGCACTCCAACTACTACCACCGTCAATGCAACAATACCGCCACCAATAATAACCCACGATTTTGGCCGCCTCAACCAAGACGCGCACATCACCACAAACCCCCCACGCTCCGACCTCAGGGACTCTGGCTGTTCTGTTTGTTTTTTATCCATTTCCTCATCATTATATCATACTTATGCTACTCGCAAGCGCCTCTGGCAAAAACGAAAAAAGACTCCCTATTCGGAAGTCTTTTTTATAATTCGGCACCGTGCTAGTTT
>CAUUSE010000019.1:0-12630 GCA_963547725.1 uncultured Candidatus Saccharibacteria bacterium
CAACCGCTCTACCGCTGAGCTACCCCGGAATACGTGTCGTATTATAGCGAGTTTTACAGCGGTTGTAAAGTTACTGGCGGACGATTGCCAGGGCTTTTTTCAAGATTGCTGCTTCCGAGCGCGACTTTTCATCATCCGCCGCTTCCCGCCGGTTAATCTCCCTCTCTAAATTATGCCACCACGCTGCTGGCTTTTCCTGCCGCAGCACCAGCGATCGTATCTCACCATCACGCTTATCGAGCATGCCGGCTGCCACCAAATTATCGACATGCTTGGCCACCGTTGAGACTGACTTATACCCCAAAGCCCGCATAATTTCCCGCAGCGTCGGGCTATAGCCATTGCCCTTGATAAATCCATCGATAAAATCCAGCAGTATTTTTTGTTTTTTCGTTGGCTGCATGCTTTTAGTATAACCCGCCCGAGTTATTTGCGCTATACTAAAGAGGTGAAGCGAATATCATCGACGATACGTGTGTGGCTGCTGGCCGCCGTACTGTTTGGCGGCGCACTGTCCTTGCAGCCGAGCATCAGCCTGGCAATGCTCGATTTTCCATCATTCCGCATTGGACTATATCAAGTGGCGGTGATCGGCGTGGTTGGCTGCGGTCTTGGCATAATGGTGCGCCAGCGACTGTGGCCTCGGGGGCGATGGTGGTGGCTGAGTATTGGTATGCTGGCTGTCACCAGTATCGTTGGGCTGTTATTATCCTATGTCCGAGCGCGTACCGCATTATATACGGCATCGCTTTTATTGCTGCTGGTGGCCGCGGTATGTGCTGCTCTGATGTACCGGTCACTATCGGCGGGCAATCGGCGGCGCCTCATGACAATTGGCTTGTGGAGCGGCATCGTGTTTGGTGTGTTAGCGGTGCTGCAGCTCATCTTTGCTCACGTTGAGCCAACGGCGTTTAGTACGCTCTGCCCGGGCTGTCATGCTGGCGTGTTTGGCTTTGTCAGGATTAATCTGTTTGCTGCTGAGCCGCAATTTTTAGCAAGCAGCTTACTGCCAGCCCTGTTCGTTGGACTGTGCTGGCGAGAGCGACGGCGGCTGGCTGGCTGGGGCGTTTTTGGTAGCAGCGTGGCAATCAGCCTCACCTTTTCGCGCGGCGCGTTTATCGCGATAATTGGTGCGGGTATCGTGTATGGTATCGTCCGCTGGTGGCAGCGGTGTAGAAGCGGGTCTCGTTCTATTGACACCGTGGAGCCTATTCGTCGTGATACGTGGCGTCAGCTCGGCATCATCACGGCCGGGTTTGTGGTTGGATGCACTCTACTGCTGGTATCAGCGGTGGTTCGCTATCACAACACACCGCATATTGCCTATAATACTGCAGTGAGCATGCTTGACCAGTTGTCGCTCGGCCGCATTAAATTACCGCAAAAAAATACCATCCCAATGCCGGGCAGCACGCCCTCACCGCAAGCACCACCAACCAACGAGACCACGGCACCGCAATCATCACCGTCACCGCCCACCACCCAGCCAAACCCGCTCGCACCATCAGCCAATTTCCAGCCATCGGGTTTCGTCGTCGCTTCGGCTGATGATCGACTCAATGCCGCCCAGCTGGCACTCCGAGCCTGGGCGTCAAGTCCGCGCACCATACTCTTTGGGACTGGCCTTGGCAATCTCGGCAGTTTTATCCAACATCAGCTGCATCAACCGGTGTCGACCGACCATACAGTGTATATTTTCTACGTGTTGCTGCTGAGTAATATCGGCGTTGTCGGCATGATACCGCTACTAGCGCTGCTCGTCGTCACGCTATGGCGCAGCGGCCAATGCTCGTCAAAGCCATGGAGGCAATTTGCCCTACTGCTCACAGCAGCTATCGCTATCCACTTTTGGTTTTTTGGCAGCTTGATCAACTCGGTACATTGCCTTGCATGGATTGGTATTTTCTTGTATAATCACCCCAAAGGTCATGAAGAAGAACTCTGATTTTTACTTCAAATTGGTGTTGATCGGGCTGGACGTACTGGCGCTAGTTGGTGCGTTCACGGCGGCATACATCATGCGCGTATCACTCGACACGCGACCCTTCCATGTGCAAATCGGGGCACTGGAGTTTATCACGTCGATTGTGCTAATGCTGCCGCTGTGGGTTGTCTTGTTCTCATTTTTTGGGCTATACGACCGCGAGCACTACATTCATCCGCTGCGCGAGTTTTGGCGGCTGGGCATGGCGGCAGTTTGCGGCATTATGATGATGATTTCCTTTAGCTTCTTTAGCAACACACCGCTATTTCCGGCCAAGATGGTGGTGATTTATGCGCTGATCATCAGCTTTATTATCTTGCTCATTCTGCGTAGCGCTGCCAATATCGTCAGGCTACATCTGCTGCGCAAAAACATCGGCATCAAGCGCGTGGCGCTGGTTGGCAACGCCGAATCGACGCGGACACTAGCTGAATTTATCAGTGCCCACCCCTCAACCGGCTTTCACCTCAGTGCTATTGTATCCAAAGATGAGCTCATTCCGCCACGACTCAAGGGTTTGCGGCGCTCGACACTGGCATCGGCGCTGACTCGCGATAAAATTGACGCCATTATCCAGACCGACACCACCCGCAGCGAAGCGCACTATAACTTGGCCGAGCAGCACTATCTCGATTTTTATCAAGCGCCGGCCCTCGATGGCCTGATGACGGCGCGCCATACGGTCGAGATTATCAATTCCGTGCCGCTGGCATACATTCACCCAACGCCGCTAGCTACCGGCTACGGACGCGTGGTCAAACGACTGATGGATCTCATCGGTGCGACCATTGGTATTATCGTCACCTCGCCGATCATGCTATTGGTGGCAATCGCCGTTAAGCTCGGCGACCCGCGCGGCCCCGTACTGATGCATGGGCAGCAGCGGCGACGTTTGACCCAGTTTAATCGCCCGTTCAAAGTGTATAAGTTTCGCTCGCACTACGCCAAGTTTGACGGCAAGACTGACGAGGAGGTATTCACAATGATTGGCAAGCCAGAGCTGATCGACGAATATCGCCAGAACGGTGATAGGCTCAATCACGACTTTCGCGTCACGCCGGTTGGTCGTTTCATTCGCCGGTTTAGCCTCGACGAGCTGCCGCAGTTATTTAATGTTATCAAGGGTGATATTAGCCTCGTTGGGCCGCGGGCGCTGGTGCCGCACGAGCTGAGTAACTACGAGAAAAAGCACACGCTGCTGACGGTCAAATCTGGCCTGACTGGCCTGGCCGTTGTGTCGGGGCGACGTAGTATCGGCTTTGAAGAGCGGCGGCGACTGGATCTTTATTATGTGCAAAACTGGAGTTTGTGGCTGGATATCACCATTCTCCTCAAGACCTGCCTGGTCATCTTTAAGAAGGAGTCGTGATGCGCGCCCAGCCGACCATCGCGATCGTTCATGACTGGTTGTATGGCGGTGGTGCTGAGCAAGTTGTCCTGGCGCTACACCAGCTCTATCCTGATGCTCCGATTTATACCTCGTACTGCTCCCGAACGTGGCGGAAAAAACTTGATAACAAGGTAGTAACTGGCTATTTGCAGCATTGGCCATTCGCTCAGCTCAGGCGACTGCTGCCGGTACTCAGGCAGCGGTGGTTTACGCGGCTGGATCTCGGGCAATTTGATATTATTATTTCCAGCTCTGGTAATGGTGAGGCCAAGTTTATCCAAACCCGCCCCGATCAACGACATATCTGCTATTGTCATACGCCGACGCATTTTTATTGGCGGCACTACCAAGAATACCTGCGTCGGCCGAGCTTTCGACCGCGGTGGCTGGCGCGACTGGGCCTGCGGCTACTGGTCCGACCTCTCAGGCGGCGTGATTATCAGGCGGCGCAGCACGTTGATGTCTTTTTGGCCAATTCCACCGCCATTCAGGCTGATATCAAGCAGTTTTATGACCGAGACAGCATCGTCGTCTTTCCGCCGGTGCAAACAACCAGCTTTATGGCACTCGCAAAAACCCGACCGCGCTCCGTGACGCTACCCACCCGACCGCACTGCGTGGTGTGGGGGCGCCTGGTACCGATGAAGCGGCTGGATTTGGTGATTCGGGCCTGCCAACAGCTTGGTTGGCCGCTGGACATCATGGGTAATGGGCCTGACCGTGAGCGGTTGGAGAAGCTGGCGGGTGACTCGACGCGCTTTCTTGGCTACGTTAGTGACGAGGCCCGAGCCGCCGCCATTCAACAAGCTGACCTATTCCTATTTACCGCCCACGAAGATTTTGGTGTCGCACCAGTTGAAGCCTTGGCCGCCGGACTGCCGGTGGTAGCGTACCAGGCCGGTGGCGCGCTGGATTATATCAACCCCGGTAAGAACGGCTGGTTTTTTGCTGAACAAACAGTTGAGAGCTTGGTAGCAACGCTACAGACACTGCCTGGTCAACAGGTCTCGCCGCGGGCCATCGCCGCCTCCGCTAAACCATTTGCCGAACATGCCTTTACGCTCGCCATAAAGAAACTTGTAACCAACGAATGGAGGAACACTCATGCGCATCGCCATTGATGCTCGTACATTGCGGACGAGCACCGGCCGTTACGTCGAACGGCTAATTCACTATCTACAAAAAATCGACAACCGAAATGACTATATTATTTTGCTCAAGCCAAAAGATATGGACGGCTGGCAGGCCGATAACCCACGCTTTCAAAAAGTCGCCTGTCCATTTGCTGAGTTTTCATTTGCTGAGCAACGTGGCTTTAAGAAGCAGCTGGAGGAGCTACGCCCAGATCTCGTGCACTTTGCAATGGTTCAGCAGCCCGTGTGGTATCACGCCAGCCCAGTCGTCACCACCATGCAAGACCTCACCACCGCTCGGTTCAACAACCCCGACAAAAACCCGGTGGTCTTTTGGGTGAAGCAGCAAATTTATAAATGGGTCAACAAAAAAGTTGCCCGAAAGTCAGCTCATATCATCACTATTTCTGAATTTGTCAAGCGCGACCTAGTGAACTTTACCGGAGTCAGTCCAGACAAGATTACCGTGACGCTTGAGTCCGCCGACGAGCTACCAAAGGGCAATAATCCGGTTAAGGAGCTAGTTGGAAAAAAGTTCATCATGTATATCGGCCGGCCGACGCCGCATAAAAATCTGCGGCGGCTGATCGATGCATTTGTGCTACTACAGCAGAAGCATCCTGAGTTGATACTGGCATTAGCGGGTAAAAAGGACGGTAACTACGCTCGCCATGAGGCGTATGTTACTGAACGCGGTATTACAAATGTCGTCTTCACCGGTTTTGTGTCGGACGAGCAGCTGCGCTGGATGTACGAGCATACAGCTGTGTATTGCTTCCCGTCACTAAGCGAGGGCTTTGGCCTACCCGGCCTCGAAGCCATGCTGCACGGCGCACCGGTCGCCTCGAGCACCGCCACTTGCCTACCAGAAACCCATGGCGAGGCAGCTCACTACTTTGATCCGTATAGCGTCGAGGACATGGCGCGGGCAATTGATGAGCTTTTGACTGACGAGAAACGACGCCGTGACCTCATCAAGAAGGGTAAACAGCACGTCAAAACCTTCTCGTGGCAGCGAATGGCCGAACAGACGTTGGCGGTGTATGAGCAGTATGGCCGCAAAGACACTGACTCATAGAGGATGATCCCAGCTCATTCAGATTAGACACACCATTTGGTATTTTGGTGCGTAGCTAAGACGATGGGTTATGTTTGCAATTTCTTTGCGATGTCACCACACTTGGCGGCCACATCCCGCCGCGCCACCAGTACGCCGTCTGGCGTATTGACCACCACTACATTATCAAGTCCGATCACCGCCACCGGCTTGTCTGGCTGCTCATTACGAATATAGGTATTGGCAACGTCGATGGTGTGAATGTTGTCACCATATGCGTAATTACCCGCCTCGTCCTTGGCGACCGCATCATGTAGATCCTTGAAATTACCGATATCCATCCAGTCAAAGCTGGCCGACACCATAGCCAGCTGATGAGCTTTTTCGATCAGGGCGATGTCGATGACTTGATTATCTAGCGCCAGGTATGCGTGATTGTAAGCCTCGCTACCAAAGTCAGCAATTGACGCTAACGTCTGGTAATTTGACCACAGATCTGGAGCACTCCGCTGCATTTCATTCCTAAACACGTCAACTGAGCCAACAAAGTAGCCACAATTCCACAAATAATTTCCCGACTCAACATACTGCTTCGCCGTCTCGTAGTCAGGCTTTTCCTTGAACGACTCGACATTATAGACGCCCGCTTGAACATCAATCACCCCATCGCGCTGAATATAACCAAATCCAGTCGACGGAAAGGTCGGCTCAATGCCAATGAGCGTAATACACTGCTGCTCAGTCGATACCCGACCCGCCGTAACAAACGAACGAGCAAACCCTTGGGTGTCACGCACATTATGATCAGAATGAATAAAGGCAATCGGCTCAGTCCGGTCATGGTGGCGATTGATATAGTCCAAGGCCAATACAATACAGTGCGCTGTCCCTCGCCGTCCCGGCTCGATCAGAAAGGCCTCGTCCGGCAGCTCCGGCAGCTGCGCCCGAAGCGCCCCGGCGTGACTGGCCTCGGTCACCACGTAGATAGTATCACCAAGCTTTCTGGCCCGGTCATAGGCTTGTTGGACCATGGTGCGTTCTGATGTGAGAGCTAATAGTTGTTTGGGACGCGTCGCCACGGACAGTGGCCATAACCGTGTTCCCGATCCACCTGCGATAATGACGATAATCATAATGGTCATTATACAATATTCATCATCTCATGTATAATGAAGCTATGACAAAGATGCTAGTCACGGGAGGTGCGGGATTCATTGGCTCGAATTTTGTACATTATACCGTCAAACACAAGCCAGAATATGACATCACTGTTATCGACAAGCTCACCTATGCGGGTAATACCGCTAATTTGGAGCCAGTAGCTAGTCAAATCAACTTCGTAAAAGGCGACATTTGCGATGCCGAGTTGATGGACAAATTAGTATCTGAAACTGACATTGTGGTGCATTTCGCCGCTGAAAGCCATAATGACAATTCTCTGCGCAATCCGTGGCCGTTTGTCGAGACTAATGTCATTGGCACATACACTATCCTTGAGGCTGTTCGCAAGCACGGTAAGCGTTTGCATCACATCTCGACCGACGAAGTATTTGGCGACTTAGAGCTCGACGATCCAAACCGTTTTACCGAAGACACGCCGTACAATCCATCCAGCCCCTACTCCAGCACCAAAGCATCTAGCGACATGCTGGTACGGGCTTGGATCCGCAGCTTCGGTATCAAAGCGACGATTTCCAATTGCTCCAACAATTATGGCCCATA
The DNA here is from genome assembly GCA_963547725.1 of uncultured Candidatus Saccharibacteria bacterium. GTDB lineage: Bacteria > Patescibacteriota > Saccharimonadia > Saccharimonadales > Saccharimonadaceae > Nanosynbacter. The sequence continues at coordinate 7,287 of CAUUSE010000019.1, forward strand.
CCAACACATCGAAAAGTTTATTCCACGCCAAATTACCAATATTTTGAGCAACATCAAGCCTAAACTGTACGGTACGGGCGAGCAAGTTCGTGACTGGATTCACGTTGATGACCACAACGCTGCCGTTCACCTCATCTTGGAAAAGGGCGAGCTGGGCGAAACGTACATCATCGGCGCCGACAACGACCACGTTAACAACAAGATGGTGATTGAACTGATTTGCGAGCTGATGGGTAAAGGCAAGGATTGGTACGAGCACGTCAACGACCGCCCAGGCCACGATATGCGCTACGCCATGGACTCCAGCAAGCTGCGCCGCGAACTGGGTTGGCGGCCTGAATACACCGACAATCAAACGGGTATGCACGATGGCCTACTGCAAACTATTGAATGGTACCGCGAACACGAAGACTGGTGGAAAGCGCAAAAAGAGGCCGTTGAAGCAGCTTATGCAAAGCAGGGGCAATAGAGAATGATCGCTACAAAAGATATATATTCTCAGCGAGAAATGAACTTTTGCCGACGATGTGGCACAGCACTGAATCGAACGTCTGGCGGGTTTTGGGTCTGCGATAATCAGCATAGTATTTTTAACAATCCCCTGCCAACTGCTGGGGTATTCTTTTTGACATCTGACAGACAACGTGTCGTATTGTCCCGGCGAGCTATCAATCCCGGTAAGGGTATGGTTGATTGTATCGGTGGTTTCCTAGAAGCGGGTGAAAGCATTGAGGATGCTACACATCGTGAAATCACCGAAGAAACAGGGCTAACGAAAGAATGGTATAGCCCGCTCACCTACTTCTGCTCAGTACCTGCGACCTATCATTTCCAGGGTGAAGACCTACCAGTCCTCACCAGTCTATTCTGGGCAATCCTGCATACCGATGCACAACCGAAACCAGGCGATGACGTTGCTGAAATAGTCACGTTACCGCTTGACGGAATTAACCCCGAGATCGTGTTCAATGATGATATTAGAAAAGGTTTTAAAAAGTTCTTGGAGGAGGAAGTATGAACTTTGACCCATCAAATTATAACGAACTCACCGTCACTGAGTCACCAATCCCAGGATTATTTGTAATCACAATGCCTGTCCACGGTGATAATCGCGGCTGGTTCAAAGAAAACTACCAAAAGGAAAAAATGGAAGCACTGGGACTGCCGTCATTTGACATTGTGCAAAACAACATCAGCTTTAACGATAAAGCCGGTGCTACCCGCGGCCTCCACGCCGAGCCGTGGAACAAATTTATCTCCACCGCCAATGGACGCGTCTTTGGTGCTTGGTGTGATCTACGTCAAGGCGACAGCTTTGGTCAGGTCTTTACCCACGAAATCAACCCAGGCACGGCTATCTTCGTACCGAATGGTGTCGCGAATGGCTTTCAGACATTAGACGACAACGTTGCTTATACTTATCTTGTTGACGCTCACTGGTCACCAGATGCTAAATATACCTTTGTGAATCTGTTCGACCCGGAGCTTGGTATTGATTGGCCGATCAACAAGGACCAGGCAATTATTTCTGAAAAGGATGCTGCTCATCCGCTACTTGCAAACGTAATCCCAATGGAGGTTTAACATGGATAACAGTCATATTTTTATCGTCGGCGCCAATGGTCAGCTTGGTACTGCACTACGACAACGATACCCAGGCAGCCGATCTGCTGATGTAGGCGAACTTGATATTGCAGACCGCAATTCAGTTGAATCGTTTGACTGGTCAGGTATTTCGATCATTATGAATGCTGCCGCTTTCACCAATGTTGATGGTGCCGAGGCTTCAGAAGGACGCGTTGCCGCCTGGAAAGTAAACGCATCAGCAGTCGCAAACCTTGCCCGAGTCTGCCGCCAGCACGACATGACTCTCGTGCATATTTCCAGCGATTACGTCTTTGACGGCACGAAAGAACCCCACGCTGAAAATGAGCCGTTTAGCCCACTCAATGTCTACGGCGAGAGTAAGGCTGCTGGTGATCTCGTTGTTGAACAGCTAGAAAAATTCTATCTCCTCCGCACCACCTGGGTTATCGGCGAAGGTAAAAACTTCGTTCGTACCATGTTGGGACTCGCCGAGAAGAACATCTCGCCGACGGTGGTTAGCGATCAAATTGGCCGCCTGACATTCACGAGCGAACTCGTTCGGATTATTGATCATCTGTTAACTACACGGGCACCCTTCGGCACATACAACGCCACAAACGATGGCCCGCTTGCTTCTTGGGCAGACATCACCCGCCGTATCTTTAACCTAGCTGGACGTGACGACCTCACCGTTACTGACACGACAACCGCTGAGTACTTTGCTGGCAAAGAAGGCATTGCTCCTCGACCGCTCGGTAGCGATATGAGTCTCGACAAACTACACGCAACCGGTTTCATTAGCCACGACTGGACCGAAGACCTTCGTCAGTATATCAACAACGAGCAGCAGTCAGCCCACGCCTAGCGGGCTGCTGCCTCCTCTTGAATCTCTTTTGCTAATTTAGCCAGATTTTTTCTTGGTATATCTTCGTTACCAAAATAGCCACCACCAATAACGTGTTCAAGTTTTTCGAGGTGATCTTGATAGTCTGAACCTTGGACATTACGAAGCCACTCCCTGCCTTTTCTAAATGATGCAAGCTCACGATTACACGAATCGTGGAGAGTTTCCTTATCCGGCAGCGCCGCATCACTTTCAACAAATACGAGTGGAACATTCGGAGGAAATATCTTGTCAGCAATCCACATTGTGCGCGGCAAGTGATCTTGACCAGCAACGATCACGAGCGGAGTTTCCTCACTAAACTCAAAGCCATAAACACCATTCTCAATAGCAGTCGCAACATTGAGGAGGTTAGTATTCGTATCAACCGAATCGGGTTCCTCTATCACGCGATCCGCTGGTACGCCATGTTCTAGGGCTGACTCTTTCATAAGTACCGACTCACCAGTTCGTGGATAACTTTTGTACTCTTTAAGAAATGCTTTTGCTACCTCGTAGTTATTATCGGCATCGACCCCACGCTTGGCCATAATATTATGAAACGCTTGGTGCGCTAGTTTGGATTTTACCTGCATCTGTTTGGCAACTTCATTAAAAATACCAAGATCCTTGTCTGCCAACAGCCGAAGCATCTGCTCCTCTGACATATGGGTAACGTCCTCGACATTCACGCCAGCGGCCTCAGCCAGAACTGGCAATGCAAACATCATATCAATATAGCGGTTGTGCATCCAAGCGGTAGGAATGACTTTTACATCTTCATTGCCTAGCTTACATGCCTCATGAAACAACTCGCTTGAGGTGGCAACATTCGACCGAGCGGATGCCGTGTCCGTAGTGTTTCGCTCTGGAAACGCTGGGTCATGATTTGGATCAACTACAATTTCACGACCAACACAAATGACTGCGCCCGCTGTTTTGAGCGCCTCTTTCACCGCCGCATTATTCCTGTCAACACTGGTAATATTATTATAACCAAAACTGTCTGGCACAAATGGTACGTAAGTAATGTCGCGTTTGCCGCCCAACGCCTCGGTAACTTCGCACATTAGCTGATGATGAAAGGCATAATCCTCATATTGCCGATCAGACTCTTGTACTGCTGTATTAGGTACCGAGGTCTGTTCCGGAGAGCCGGTGGCCTGTCCCTCAGACAGAACAGTGTTACCGTGATGAAATGTGTCTCTTTCCGGCATGTAGTAGTTTCCTTTCAGAGATAGAAGCTTCTCGCTGAAGACTATCTCATACAATACGTGTTTTACGATTTAGACTTTAGCAGATTTAGAGGAAAAAGTCAAGGATGATTCCTTGTATCACTTGGTGAAATATATGTTATAGTGGGTATGTAACACGAAGGAGGTTTATGAAAGGAATTATCTTAGCGGGTGGATCAGGTACACGATTGTGGCCAATTACCAAGGCAATCAGTAAGCAGCTGATGCCGATCTACGACAAACCGATGGTCTACTACCCCCTCACAACACTGATGCAAGCTGGGATTCGTGATATTTTGATTATTACCACACCCGAAGAGCAAAGCGGCTTTCAACGACTACTGGGTGATGGTTCACAGTGGGGTATCAACTTACAATACGCCGTGCAACCAAGCCCAGACGGTCTCGCCCAGGCGTTCATCATTGGTGAGGAGTTTGTCGGTGACGATAAGGTGGCCTTGGTACTTGGTGACAATATTTTTTACGGCGCGGCACTTGATGATTCGTTACGGGCATGTACCGATCCGGAGGGCGGTGTCGTCTTTGCGTATGAGGTGTCTGATCCGGAACGCTATGGCGTCGTCGAGTTTGACAAAGACAATCAAGCAGTGTCAATTGAAGAAAAACCCGCCCAGCCAAAGTCAAACTTTGCGGTGGTTGGACTTTATTTCTATGACAACGATGTGATTGAAATTGCCAAAGGCGTTCAGCCGAGCGATCGTGGCGAGCTAGAGATTACTTCAGTCAACGCTGAATACCTACGCCGTGGCAAATTAAAAGTGCAAGCACTTGATAACGGTGATGTCTGGCTTGATACAGGAACTATCAGCAGCTTAACCGACGCCGAGGACTTCGTTCGTGTCGTTCAAACCCGTACTGGGCAAATCGTTGGTAGTCCAGAAAAAACTGCCTTTCAAAATGGTTGGATTACTCGCGAGCAGCTCGAGAAACTTGCCAAACCGCTCAAAAAATCAGGGTATGGAACATACTTGGTCTAGGATGTTCTACCCTATTTTTGGTAACTCACTACTGTAAAATTGATTTATCGTATACTAAGCAGCCATACTATTTACGGCTGCTTAGTCTATAAACAAGTCTGGAACAGTGCCGCTACTTTTCTTCGATATTTTTCTCTTGGTAAAAATAACTAATCGAAACACTAGAAAGTTCCAAACCGCAAAAATTGCCGTTATGACAACCTTTGCCCACTGAATCTCTAATATATGGAAGTTAACGAGCGCATCAACTGCCGCCGAAGTAGCGAACAGGTTAAATACGCTCAGCAGCACATAGAGGATAATTTGTGTTTTTAGTGAGAAACGGTCATGTTCGTTGTGGCGAAAAACCTGTTTACGATTCATGGGGAAATTAAAGAAAAATCCAGACAAAAAACCAATACCACTTGCTAAAAACACCGGCAAGTGAGCGCCGTGATAAAGAATGTACGTCACCAACGTATCAATCAGTAACGTTACACCGCCAACAACACCAAACAAAAATATCTGGAAACTAATATTTTTCATACTGCCTTTATTAATCATAGCACACTCAACAACGATACATGTTTTATAGTATAATGAAAGGTATGTATAGAAAATTAGAGACCGCAGTTGTTATACCTTGTTATAACGAAGAAAAA
>CAUUSE010000020.1:0-12223 GCA_963547725.1 uncultured Candidatus Saccharibacteria bacterium
CCGTCTGCGTCTTCGCCTCCTCGCGCACCGCTACCACGCGGTCGCCGAGAGGCTTGATAGGTGTATCCATATCATCCTCCATTTCGTTAACAATATACCCATTGTACCGCACCAAATTAGCACTCGTCAAGCGTGAGTGCTAGAAAAATCCGCCAAAGCCAACACCAATACTGCTTGACTTTATAAATATATTGTGTTAATATTCACAAGATGTGTTTAGAAAAAACAACAACTCCAGATGGCAGAAGGGCTTCTAGGTACGTACAGGAGGTGCTCCATGTAGAGCGCAACGAACATGACTTACCTACCTGTGTTAAAACTCGCCTAGGCGATGTAGCACTCGAGGTTGCTAATTCGATACGATTTGAACGAACTATACACTATGAGGGGAATGCAGTATTTCCAGAGGGTGACAGTAGCGACACTGGTCATAAAGCTGAGTCAGCACCCTTTTCTCTAACAATATATGATGATACACATAACGATATAGTAGGAGAATTAAGACGACTGCAGGCCTAAACGGTTCTTATTTTCTGAGCCTTTCTAATACCCTCATTATGCTTACGCAGTAGCAGATTACTGTTCTTATTTCCGGAGGATGCCCCCTGTTTGCTCTTTAGATATTCTGCTTTTCTCTTCGCTCTCGTATCACTGCGCGTCATCATAAAATCATTTATGCTCAGATAGCTTAGAGTGGCTATATCCCTCTTCAGCCGCTTCGTCCTCTCATCGACATCAGCGCCGACATCTTCTGGTGTTACACTCTCAATAAACCACGCTATCCGCCTTCTCAGGTTTTCTTGCGTAGGATTTTCATGATACAGCCTATCCATTACTCCCAAAGAAGGGTCTGAAACCTCCCTTCCGGCCGGTGAGGTTTTATCGTACCAAACCGGTGTATTATGCATCTGACGCTGCACCGATCTTGTGCCATCTTTGTTATCAATCTCTATAGATTTTCCCTCACTATATGGCACAGACCAAAAATACTCATTTGTAAACTCAGCATCTGGGACTGCGCGAGACAGTAACTGCTGGGTCATATAAGCTGTTGCACCGCTACTTTTAATCTCATCTACAATTAACACTTTTTTACCATCAAGTGTAGTAGGTAATTTCCATACCTCGGTCTTATAGTTATCAGGCGTCAGATCACCAACTACAAACTTGGCACGAATGGCACTAATGGTTTCCTCGGAAATTTCATTGACATTAAACTCAAGTGGGTCACGATTTTCTTCACGAACTAGCGGACGACCGACACGTGCCCACCACTCTTTACGATCAATATGAATAAAATCAAAATGAGGCTTTTTTGCTCCCTCATCGGCCATTACTTCCCATAATGAATCAACGAGCCACGCAACAGGTCTAGCCGATTTATCTAGAAACAGTACCTCATCTGGCACAAAATCCGGCTGCTCATTCTCATAACCACCAAGATGCTGAATCATTGCATCTGTAAGGTCAAGATAGCATGACAGTATCCACTCCCTGCTCCACCGACCATTGAGTTCACTGCCACTAGGGGCATCCCAAGTTCCTTGTTGCTCAAGTACCCCCCATTGAGATAGCTTAAAACTGCTTCATTATCCTCTAAACCAGTTGTAATAGCATCAGCGTGACTTGTTAATTTTTCTTTACTACCCATACGATGGATATTAGCATAAACTTGATAAAAAATCAAGTTCCTGGATCACTACCTATTTCAAAAGATGCTATACTATATCCATGAGACTCTTCAAAACCCTCATCTCGCGCATTCTCGCCCGCTCTGTCACTACGTTCTTCCTGCATAATCCGCACATCAAGCTCGTTGCCGTCGTCGGCAGTGTCGGCAAAACCACCACCAAATCAACCCTCGTCAGCGTCCTAAACTCCAGTTATAAAGTCCGCACCAACCGCGGCAACTTCAACGCCGAGTTTAGCGCGCCACTAGAAATCCTCGGTGTTGACTCACCGCAGAATCCCCACTCGGTATGGAATTGGTTATCGGTCTTGGGCCGAGCCCGCCGTGCTGCCCGCCGCCAGCATAATATCGACGTTGTTGTCCAAGAATTCGGCATTGATCACCCCGGCGAAATGGCCGCGTTCGGCCGCTATATTCGCCCTGACATTACCATTGTCACCGCCATCGCGCCTGAGCATATGGAGTTTTTCGGCTCACTAGAAACCGTCGCCCGCGAGGAATTTGCCCTCGCTGAATGTAGCGAAAAAGTGATCTACAACCGCGATGACATTCGCCCCGAGTTCGTGGACTTCGCCGATTGCGGCCAAGTCATTTCCTACGGCACTGAGCCGGGCGCTGACTACCAGATGGCTATCGGTAAATTTACCAGTGGCAAGGGCTTTCAGTGCCGGCTCATCCACGCTGACCAAACCTCGCGTTCATTCATCATTCCTGTTGTCGGCGTGCATCAACTCCGCGTTGCCGGCGGCGTAGCGGCGGTGGCGTTAGAGCTTGGACTTGACATTGAGTGTGTGATGACCATGCTCGAGAATTTCACACCAGTCAGCGGCCGCATGAATATTCTGCCCGGTATCAACGACGCAACCATCATCGACGACTCGTATAATGCCAGTCCCCTTGCCGTAAAGTCTGCCCTGACGACGCTTTACCGGCTACCCGCCAAAACCAAAATCGCCGTCCTTGGCGACATGAACGAGCTGGGCGAGACCGCAGCCGACGAACACGCTGCCATCGGCGCGCTGTGTGACCCAAAACAGCTTGACCACGTCATCACCGTTGGCCACCTGGCCGAGCGATTCCTCGCTCCAGCCGCCCGCCAAAACGGTTGCACCGTCACTTCGTTTACTAAAGCCACCGATGCCACTGAGTTCCTCGCTCGCCTAGCCAATAAAGACACCACCTTCCTATTCAAAGGTTCCCAGGGTGGCATCTACCTCGAGGAAGCCATCAAGCCACTCCTCAAAAACCCCGCCGATCGCCAAAAGCTCGTCCGCCAATCAGACGCGTGGCTCGAAAAGAAACGGCAGTTTTTTGAAAGCGACCATTGATGACTGAAAATGCTCCATCAAAAAAATCAATTGCCACCCGCATCGTGCGTTGGCTTATTTACGGCCTGACGATCCTCGTTTTTGTGCTTGCAACTGCCCATAATGACCACCTACACAAGCTCAACTCTGACCAATTTGGTCCGCCCGACTATTATTATGACTATCATCTGAATGACTCCGCCTGGTTCATTATAGCTATGCTTATCACCTTGCTGATGATAGGGATAACGGACCGGTCAATCACTGCCCGCCATCAGGCCCTACGCAACCGCTGGCCGCTTGTCATAACGGGCATCCTGTTTTACCTCGCAATACTCATACTGCTTCTCGATGTGACAATCGGCGGGTGGGGTATTCCCGGGCGCTGCGGCAGCGGATTTTCCATAGGTAACTGCTTTCTGGCTGATGGGCTGGGAGAGTTTGTGTACCTATTCTGCGCGCCACCACTTTTCATCTGCGGCACAATTCTTATGACTATCAACCGCCGCACCAAGTACCGCCAGAGCCGTAAAAATCATTGCGATAGCTTATAAAGGAACGCCAGCCAGAACAACGCCGCTACCGCGAGGCTGCTCAGCGCACAGAGTTTATATACACCCCTCAGCCACACCATCATCCACACTCCCGCCGCCGACAACAGCATCGGTAGCGTCATTGCTGCTATCTCAGTAACATGATATTCACGAATCCACCACGTATCCCACCTCGCCACGACAAAGAGCAGCACGCACAAAGCTACCGGTGCGACTACCAGTAAAATCACAACCGTATCGCTCAAATATGGCTTGTCTGTCGTCGCTACATCATCTTTCATAACCTACCCTTTATGATAAATCGGCTGTGTCAGTTAATCAACCTATCACAATGAGCAATGGGTCGCCGAATGGTAATGAAATCCCCTGGTTACATCCTTGACTCTTTGACGTACCTATTGACTATTCTTCACAATTAACCCCGTCAAACTCCATCAACGATTCACTCTGAACAGCTGAATACTTGTCAATATTATAGCGACGATACCAACTATGAGTCCGGTTCTCGCCCAATTAAAAAGCCCCTCAAAACCGCCCCCAAATAAGGATGTCTGCAGTAGGAGCAAAAATGACACAGGGATGAATAGCCACAAAATAGTCGCCAGATGTGAAAGTGGAAAATTCTTTCTTCTATTCGCAGAAGTAAACAATAATAACAGACTAATCACGGCTGCAATACATTCTATAATCAGTCCTATCTGATATGTATCACCTCGCACCACGAGTAACGGCATGGCAGCCATAACGGCCGTCAATAATATATTCTGTGTTATCTTTTTATTCTTTTTATTCTTTTTCACAATCACCCCCCTTCGGTAGTTTGTTTAGTTTTATTAATCTTCATAGGGTGATTAGCCATGTGCTACTTCACCGTCCCCCTGCGAATGGCTGTGAAAACCAAAAATAATGAAAACATCCTTCTGCCAGTGCAAATGTACATACGATGAGCAGCACTACGGCAATGGAGCGTAGACTTTTTATAAAAATTACCGTGAGCAGGTTTATAGCTATACCGATCACACTTGCCCACACAAGAATGATCCCTAACAGTGAGTTAACTTGCCTCGGATTCATGTCTAGATTCAGTATTCCTACGAATAAGCAAAATGCCATTACCGCCAATAGACATGTATAAGTTGTCGTGGCGTATTTTACAATCTTATTTTTCTTCACAGCCCACCTTGTTGAGCATAACACATTTTACTTTCCAAGCTCACTAGAACCGTATCTCTTTTACAGCCTCGGACAAAAAATATCCAAAAACGAGTAATAAGCTGGCGACGATACTGGGCACACAACAAAATTTATAACCCCCAGAAGCTCTCACTAAAATGACAATGCCCGCTATCATAAATATAGCACTCAAAGCTAGCAACGAGCATTGTGCAACAAACATACTGACACCATCAGCCAATAGCGGACCGATTATGTAGTATTCTAGCAACAATATTAGCATTGGGACAATAATTGATAATCCCACAATTATTTTCTTATTCTTCACAATTCACCCCTTATTTTTGTGTTAATTATGTTATACTTCACAAGTTAACCTCAAGCCCAGGTAGTCGCCAAATAGTAATGAAAACCACCGATTAAACCAGATGCAGCACATAATAGTAATAAAATAGTGGCCAGCGCTCTTAATTCCTGAATTTTCATTATAATAACTGCATTCATAGCAACACCAAATATGCCGAGCCACCATATAATTGCACCTAGCATTACCCTATCTTGTATTGAGATCATATCAAGGTTTGGCACACCCAGGAACTGACATATTCCCAAGACCGACACTACGCCTGTATATAGTACAGTTGAGCACTTGATTACCTTCTTATTCTTCACAACCAACCCCCTTCGGTAGTTTACTTAATTTTATTAATCCTCGTAGCTTGTAGCCGTTTGATCCGGGCTTTAGTGCTGGTGATAGGTAATCCTCTGGTTTTAGGGCGTAGCATTTTTCGTTTACGTCTTTGGCGAGGATAATCGGCGTTCCTTTTTTTATGTCACCGTCAGCTTCTTTCATAACGACCAGTTTATCGAATGCAAGTCCGCGTGTCTCTTCGCTTAAAGTATGTCCAACCAGCGCATCAGTGTTGTTCTGGTTTTTTGACTTGTCAACGTAATCGTTTGTGACGCCAGTTAAGTTAGCTGCTCGCGTATTGCGAAAGAGATAAATCCGATCCTCATCCTCGCCAAGCGACGATTTACCGTTGCGAGCAGTGTAAAGGATAGGGTCGGTGACTTCGGGGTCACAGGCGTCGTCGATGCCGTCAAGGTCTTCGTCTTTATTAGCAGCTTGAGCGAAAGCCCCGCAGGGTTGAAGTTTGTCCGGCGTACCATTTTCATCAATATCCTCGGGGTTTGGACCTTTAATGAGAATGGTTTGGTACAGTTCCTGCTTCTTGCCATCTGGAGCCTCGCCAGACACCACCAGCGTGTGATATCCAGCGGGCAAATCCTCAGGCAGCGCCACAGATCCATTAATTTCACCATTCTTATCAGCTTCAATCTCGCCCAAATCTCTTGGCTCAGAGTAAATCTTTACGTATACCTTTTTCCAGGGCTTGTACGGGCGTCTGGATGTTTTGATCTCTATATATTTTTCTTGAACTTTTGTTGCTGTCCCGTTGGATAGTTTATAATAAGTAAACTTTATGTCTTCCTGTTCATTAGCAACGTTAAAATAGGGAGGTGCTGGTATATTATCCTTCGTCGCAGAGTTGTCAGGACAAGTTGTCGCGTCATTTTTACAGATTTTATAGTCTGCAGGATTAACGCCACCTAGCTCTTTCCTAAAAGCACGAGCAATATCGGCGTGGCCTTTGGCGTTTGGATGAAAGCTTTCTTGACGCTCAACGGGAGGGAGGTGGAAGTCTGGTTGCCTACTAGCAACCTCCTCAACCAACAGCAACGGGTTAACGTGAGTAGGTTTATCGCCACATAGCCAATGATTGCCAAAGGCATTTTCTACATCTATGTATTTTACCCCAGCCGCTTTGGAGGCTTGGCGGATCACACCATTAAGATAAGAAACTGAATTTGTTATCATCTCGCGCTCTCTGGCGTCAAGATAAAGAAGGCCCCTGCCTCCACACGGAGCATCAGGAGCTCCATTTATAAATTGCGGATAGCCAAGTACATATATTTTTGCTTTGTTGTCCGTTGCGGCTTTAAGTTCCTCATAGAATGACTTTAATCGCTCAAATTGATCAAGAATTTCGTTCTTTAGCTTTCGTCGCTCTTCAGTTTTTGCATACACGCAGGTACTAGGGAAGGGCACGCATGCTTTTAATTTATTTCCAAACCCCACATCATTCCCGCCCGCCGTCAGCGTGATCACCTTTGGTTGGTATTTCTTTACGAACTCGATTTGCTTGACGCGCCCCGGGATCATCTCGTTGAGCGCCATCTTCTGCAACACTCCTTTGTTGTCATAACCATGCAGCCGCCCGAGCGGGCTGTCCTGCCCTTCATAGCCACCCGAGTTGTCCCAATTCATGTCATACACCGTCGCCCCACTACACGCAACCGACGCCCACGCCGCCGACGGGCCGCTACCCAGCCCCATCCAATTCGCCAGCTTGTACGGATACGAACGCGTACTGATATGACACTTTTCCTTCGGTGCACCCTTCGCCTTATCTTCTTTCACATCCGTCCACTGGCGATAATACTTTCGGTCAGTCGCCGGATTTTTGTCAGTATCACCCTCGCCGCTGGAGAAGGAGTCGCCAAGGGCGAGATACTTGATATTGCGTCGATCGCCAGGAATCGGCTTACCCTTATAGCCGTCTGGATATTCGACGTCAAAGGTTGAGGTGAAGATTTTCATATTATTGCCACCGCTCAACGGTATATACGACTCGTTAAACCGAGCAGTAGGTATATAGCCGTTTAGATAATTTCCCTGCAAAAACTCAACTTCACAACCGCCACGTCCCCAGAGCGGTCCAGTGCTACCTGCGATCATACCGTACAACTTTGCACTGCTGCCCCACTTATGTGTAATGGTAGCAACTCTGTACGGAGCATCACCGTAAAACTTAATATGAAAGTCATCTCTATTTTCTGACCAAAATACCGTTATGAAATAGGGGTTTACTGTTTTACCATTAACCGTCGTTTGTTCATAAGCAACAGCATACGCTCCCGTCGCCATCGCCCGTTCAAGACTTGCCATATAACTTTTATGATACTTATGATTGTCAGGAATATTGGGATACTTAAACGCTGTAAACCAACTGTTAGAATAGTCTGATGGTGCACAAAATTTCTTGTGATAATTTATGTAATTTATTAATTTTTTTACTGTTATTTTGTCTGTAAAATCATCATATTGAGACGAGTCTGGCCACCATCCGATCGCTGAGCGATTGTCCGGAAACTTGGGGCCTGCATAGCCGCTCGGATAGTCAACAGAAAACGTAGACGTGAAGAGTTTTTTATTTGATCCTACAGATATATTCAGATCAGATACAAAAGCCTGCGAATGTTTATATCCCCACAAGTATTCAGGGTCACAATTACTACCATTACCACCTCCTAAAATCAACTTAGGGCTGGCAACGGTAGCCACATAAAGTTTCGACTGACTACCCTCCTTCCTCGTAAGATAAATCCCGCTTATTTGATGATTTTTATAAAAACGATACGTATAATCATCCTTACCGTCCTCTGTCCAAAAAACTTTTATGAACGATGGGTTTGACGTGTCGTTATGTTTATTATTCTGCTCATAAACAACCGCGTACGCACCCTTTGGCGACGACATAGCGCGTTCTAAACTTTCTACCGCCGCCTGGTGGTCTCTGGGGTCACCTGAATAATATCTCTTTTGCTTAAAGGCAAACAGCCACTTCTTCGCGTAATCGTCATCAGGACTTCCGCAGGTTTTACCCGAATAATTATCGATGTGATGGATCAATGTTTTCGTTGAAACCTTGTTGATGATATCATCATACCCAGAAGTCACTCCAGCCGTCGCCGGCACCGCGATGCACACCGCTAACGTAGCCCCAATAACACTAATAATAAGTTTCCACATAAGCGCCCCCTCCGTTATGCTTATGTCAAGATTGTACCAGACCGCTCTGCGTGCAACAATAGACCAACCCCTCGCCTACTCAAGCCGTCGCCGCAGCGCGATGATGTCCATCCGCGCTAATTCCTCGGCGGGTAGCTGCCGCATATATGCAATTACCCGCGCCGCCAGCGCCGGATCGGGACAATCGGGCCTTGTTGATGGCTGCCGACCAGCCTGCAGTGCCTCCAGCGCTGTTCGCATCTGCCGCCAAAAGGTATAATAATCAAGCTTGACCTTGACCTGATAGCCGCGAGCATCTTCGAGCACAAAGCCCTCAATCCACTCGCCCCGCCACCGATACGCCATGCCGTGAAGCTGGTCAAACCACGTCATAAACTCCGTCCACGACGAAAACTCCGCCGCCAGACGCTTGCTGTTCGCCCCAATCCCGCGCGCAAATCGCTCCCGCTCCTGCCGGTCGACCGCCTCGTATGCAACCTGCCGCTTGACGATATCGAGCAGCACCAACTTGTTCGATTCATAGGCGATAATATGTGGGTCAAATTGTGGCAACACGACCTCAAACAATAGACACGCGTTATGACAGCGCAGATAATCAGTGATATACGGCAGTCTGTCTCGAAATTGCTCCAAAAACTCCCGCCGAAAGGCCGCCGCATAGTCACCCTCGGTCGTTGACTTTGATGCGATCACCAGCCCACCCGCCGCCGAATCATACCCGACTAGTCCTAAAAATCCATTCTCCTTCACCCACGCCCGCGCCGGAAAGACCATCGTCTGCTCCAGCGCCGCTAGTTCAGTGTCGCGTCGCTCGCCGATGTTAAAAAACTTGTCATAGGCCCGAATCACGATTTCGTTTGTCAGCGTATTGAGAAACAGTCCGCGCGCCCGCATCGTTTGCGTCGTCCATGCCTGGCGATAAAATACCTCGGGCTTGAAATTAAACGAGCTGATATCACCCGGCAGGATTGATTCACGAATGTAGCGATTCTGCCGTAGCTGGCTTAGGAACGCTGCGTTTTCTGGATACAGCCGCGCTGCTGCTCGTTGGTTTTGAATAGCGATCGGCGTCATGCCGTTCTCGTCCAGCCGCACGGTTCGCAACTCGCCACCAAACTCAACCTTTCCCTCCAAATTGTAGCAACGTTCGTTGTACCGTGTAGGATAATTCTGCCTGTTGCGATGTCCGTGAACCTGAAACGTCGCGTCATCAGTCTGCGCCATAAATGCATCATCCACCGCCCCAACCTCATCATACGCCCCCACGCCGTGGATTAGCTGGCTGGTCGCCACCAGCGGTAACTGCTCCGGCAATGTACTGAGTCCGCCATGCGTCACCAAAACTGTTTGCCCTCGAAACTGGTACAAAATATATTGATCCATCCGCCGCATCAGCCGTGCTACCTTACGCTTATCAATGCCTGCCGCCTCCAGCTGTGGCTGTGTTTGTTCGCTAAACACCCGCGCCGCAACCGGCTGATCAGTCGCCCACTGCCAGAGATATAGCTCATGATTGCCTTCAACGAACCGCACGTTTGGCCTCTCAAGTAACTCGTCACAAACAAATCGCATCACCGCATCATTCTCCGTACCGCGATCCAATAGGTCGCCGACAAAAATATACAGCTCATCATCCCGAAGCGGATACCGCTCGAAATATTCCTTCAGCGGTGTAAAGCACCCCTGGACATCGCCGATATGATGAATCGTCCGATACCTATCGACGTTCTCTGGCTGACTGATAAGCAGTTGATTCACCTCCTCAGCCGTCCGCACCACCGTCACCCATTTTGGCAGTGAACTCTGCTGCAGTCGCCGATGCATACGTTCAAGTACGCTACTCGGTACCACCTTATAACTCGGCCGCTCCCTGTTACGCTCTTGACACACCGCCAACGGCACATCAGCAAAATCAATCACCACCAGCCGGTAGCGATATTTCCGACATAGCTCGCCATAGGTCTTGAAATAATTTGGCGTCGTGTGTGTTGCATCAACCACCGTCGTCTCACCCCGCGTCATCCGCTGCTCCAGCATCTCATGTAGCAGCCGCCACACCATTGCATCCTGACGCGACGGCATGGCCGTTTGTCCGTCAAGCGTCAACTGCGGCGACGCCAGCATCAATCGTATCGCGTCCGGCGATAACGTATAATTATCAAGCCCCTGCTCCGCGAGAAACGTCGACTTACCAGAGCCGGGAATTCCTCTGGTTACCAGCAGCAGCCGCATGCCTCACGCCGCCTGTTCCTGACCAACGATCTCGCGTACCACCTGGCCATCATTCCACGGCAGCCGCTGACCATTGACGATCCGATATTGCTCGTGGCCCATGCCGGTGATCAGCACCATATCGCCCTTCTTGGCACAGCCAAGCGCCCGCTCAATCGCCTGGCGCCGATCGGCAATCTCCGTCGTTTTTGCATCGCCGCGACCGCGCTCAATTCCTTCCATCAACATTCGCCGGATCTGCTCTGGATCTTCGTTATAACTCTCCTCGTCAGTCAGGAAAATCCGATCCGCCCCACGCGCCGCGATCTCACCCATAATCGGCCGCTTGCCCTGATCACGATCGCCGCACGCCCCGAACACCAAGATCACCCGCTGCTTAGTGATACCACGGGCCGCCGCCAACAGTTTTTCCAGCGCATCCGGCGTATGCGCATAATCAACGATCACGTCATAACCCAGGCCCTCGACCGCTCGCTCAAACCGCCCCGGCACAGCCTCGACATTGGCTACACCCTCCTGGATATCCTCCAGCTTGACACCCAATAGATACGCCAGCGTCGTCGCGGCCGTCATATTCATCACGTTGAACTCGCCCGGCAGATTCGTCGCCAACTCCAAGTGTGTCTGATGATCCAGCACGACGTCGGCCTCGGTGCCCTTGCGATACAACTTGACGTGGGTAATTTTTGCCTCAGCCTCCACGCTTCGGCCATACGTCATCTTTTGCTCGCTGGCAACAAACTGATTGAAATAATCATACCACTCATCATCGCGGTTGAGCACGATAAACCGCGGACGCAGCTGAAACAGCTTGCTCTTGGCCGCGGCATACTCTTCCATCGTCTTGTGATAATCCAGGTGATCCTGCGTCAAATTCGTCATCACCGCCGCCTCGATCGGCACGCCGTCCAGTTTATGCTGATCCAGCGCATGACTCGTTACCTCCAGCACCACATAGTCAGCGTTCGCCCGCTTGGCATCACGGAAAAACCGCTGCATCCGCGCCGTACTCGCCACCGTGGCATTGAGGTCATTGAGTTTTCGCTTGCCCGCCACCTCGATCACCGCCGTGGTAAACATCGCCGTCGTGAAGTGAGCCTCTTTCAAAATCTCATTGATATAGCATGACGTCGTTGTCTTGCCATTCGTCCCCGTCACCGCGATCACCCTGAGGTGCTTTGACGGATTGCCATACCGCGCGCTAACCAGCTTGACGCGCAATCGCCGATACCCATTCTCTAACCGCCGGAGCATCCCGACAGGCAACACTTTTCTCACAAACTTCACCAATATGGCTTTCATATCCCTATTTTACCACTTATATTTGCTATAATAAAAACAAATGAGGATTTTGGGAATCGAGTCCAGCTGCGACGAAACAGCGGCGGCGATC
>CAUUSE010000021.1:0-11821 GCA_963547725.1 uncultured Candidatus Saccharibacteria bacterium
AAGTTAAAAAAGGCATGCGTAACGCCACATTGATGGCCATTGCACCGACCGCTAATATCGGTCATGTGGCGGGGACGACACCGGGTATTGATCCGCAGTTTGCGCAGATTTTTAGCCGCTCGACTCTGAATGGTAAATTCCTAGAAGTAAATAATAACCTGGTGCGCGACCTCAAAGCACTGAACTTGTGGGATGATATCAAGGAAGAGGTGTTTGCCAACCAGGGTGATATTCAGCACATCGACGCCATTCCGCAAAAACTGCGCGACGTCTACAAGACTAGCTTCCAGCTCAGCCCGTATGCTTTTATCGAGGTGGCAGCGCGGGCGCAAAAGTGGGTTGACCAGGCGATTAGCCGCAACATGTACCTGGAAACTCGTGATATTGATGAATATGTGGAGATTTATTCTGAAGCGTGGCGCCGTGGTTTGAAAACCACCTACTATCTGCACGTCAAGCCGCGCCATCAGTCAGAGCAGACCACGGTATCGGTAGAAAAATTAGCAGAACAGAAGATTCGTACCCAAGGCGCCGTTCGCGGCTTTGGGTTTGCAAAGGTGAACAATAAGGAAAGAGGAGGAAAATAATGGGGGTAGGTGACGTCATCCAAACGGAGCGTGGGCCGGCGAAGGTCGTGGCTATGGAATGGGGAAATCCCGTAGTTGAGACATGGGGGCAGATTGCACAACCTGGGTTCAGTGGAGAAACTGATCCAACATTACAAGACCCACTATTCGACGCTCAAGTCGGTGTTGGTGGGCTAAAGAAAATAATAGAGGAGGTATAACAATGGGTATTTTAGGTTCAGGACTACGCGATGGTTTATCACTGCACCCAATTCGCTACCAGTGGGCGTATGATCTATACAATCAAGCGGTGGCTAATACCTGGTTCCCCAACGAGGTCCAGCTGGTGCAGGATTTGGCGGATTTTGAAAAATTATCGGACGAGGAAAAGCATGCGCTCAAAACGGTGATTAGCTACCTTAACCCAAACGAGCTACTGATCAACAAGTCGCTGGCATTTGGTATTTACCCATACGTCAACGCCGCTGAAGCACAGCTCTATCTGTCAAAACAGATGTGGGAAGAGGCCAACCACTTCATGACCTTTGAGTACATCATCGAGACGTTTCCGTTTGATCGCGAGGAAATTTACGCGGCGGGCTTTGGTAAAAAGTCGTTGGCCGACAAGGCAGATTTCCAGAACAAGCACCTCGACGTGATGCTTGATCCAAACCTGGATATTTACTCTTTGGAGGGTAAGAAGGACTTTGTCCGCAGCTTGGTGGCGTATAACATTGTGCTGGAGGGCATTTGGTTCTACTCGGGCTTTATGGTCGGTATGAGCTTTCGCCAGCGTAACTTATTGCGTAATGTCGGGACGTTGCTAGACTGGATCACCAAGGACGAGAACTTGCACTTGACCTTTGGTATCAATTTGCTACTCACCATCCTGGACGAAAATCCAGAACTGCAAACCCAGGAGTTTGCTGAGGAAATTCGCGGGCTTATCCTACAGGCGGTGGAGCTGGAGAAAGAATACAACAAGGACATGTTGCCAAAGGGAATCCTTGGCTTGAACGCTGATTATGTCAATCAATACGTCATGCACATGACTGACCGCCGCTTGGTCGAGCTTGGCTTTGAGCCTGAGTACAACGTGGCCAACCCAGCCAAGTGGATGGCTACCGCAAATGACACCTTGGAGCTGGTCAATTTCTTTGAAAGTACTAATACCAGCTATGAAGTAAATACGACGAAATAGGACGAGCGAGGAGTGACGATGAATAAATTAGCGATAGAGATTTTAGATACGGTAGCAGTGGGGGCGCTGGCGACGGTCAATCGTGACCGCACACCGCTGGTAACGGCGCTGCACTTTGCGCGGCTGGATGACATGATCGTTTGGGTGTCAGACCCAACGTCACGTCACGCGCACAACGCCTTTCGTACCGGTAAGGCAGAGTTTGTGGTTTGGGATGAGCAGAAAAACGCAGTATTTTTGACGACAACTGTCCGGGAGATTGTTGAGGAAACAGAGCTGATGGCGGCCCAGAAAGCGTACGCCAAGAAGCTCGGTAACTTTATGCCCCAAGTTGACAGGCCGCAGTTTTACGCTATGCCGATTGGTCAGCTTGATGAAAAAACCACAACGGAAAATTGGCCGCATTTTATTGCGTAAGCGCTATCACTAGCGTACAATAACCATAAGGCTATACTAAATATAGGGGAAAACAAGAATGAATGCAGCCCAAATTATTACTGATGACATGTCTCTGGAAGAAAAGCTGAGTGCTATTGATGCGGCGATGAAGGCAGCGCAGACGGTGGCTGATGAGCAGGCTAAGGCGAGCGGGGGTGTCGCTGCACCCATTGATCCGGCGAGTCTGACGATTTGCGATGGTTGCGAATAAAGCGATCAAAAATATACTTTGTTGTTGATGTGTTATACTTAAGGCAACGTAAGGGGGCATATGGGGTTAACAATCAAAAAGCGACGCGGTAATTTGCAAACTATCGGCTTGGTAGCTATGACGGCACTCGTTGGAGTGTCGTTTTTATTGCATCAGGTGACGGCTTCTGCTGGGGCGAATTGGATGGATAATGATCCAGTGGTGAAGCATGTGCGGCCGCTTGATTCGGCGGTTGATCCAAACGTGAATGTCCGCGGCCATTGTAAGTTGGAAACGGTGACGGTGGCAAAAGCGTATGAGGATAAAAATCCGACAATGAAGTTAACGCTCTGTTTGAATGAGTTTAACGGCTGGCGGTTTGGGCAGGCAAATGGGTGGTATGATGTGTATGCATCAAATGGCGGTCTCTTTTATAAAGTGAATAGTTTGAGCGCACTTCATTGGTTTCGGGGGACGGATACGATTATCGGCATGCACCGCGGGTATGCGTTTGACTATGATGAAATCTCTCATCTAAAGAAATATCATAATTTTACCAAGCACCTCACGATGAGCAGTAATAAAAAATCGTTTGACTTTGATATGTCGAATCCAGCATTTTCACTTGACTATAAAGGAAAACCTATGTACGCCATTAGCTGGGGAATTTCTAATAACGGGCGGTATCTCGTCTATTCTGGTAGCGCAAGGCATGTTAATGCTTATGATATATTTTCGCGCATTGATCTAGAGACGGGCGAGCGAAAGGTATTTGGCAGAGGATATTATGATCACACGCACAACGTAGAACCGCAACCAAGTGTGGCGGTGTCAAATGACGGAACACAGGTGATTATTGGCGGAACGGCGGCATTCAAGGTGTGGCGAATTACACCCGAGTGCCTTGTTGATCGCGAAAAAATGAAGGATGAATTTCGCGACCCGTGTCTGACGAGGATGATATACCCGAAGTTTTATGGTGATCAGTGGAAAAATATTGAGGCGTCACATGAGCGAATATCTGCGAACGATGACTTTACAGAATTAACGTATCAACATCGGGCGTTACGGGGTCAGGCGATCAACGAAGTGGTGACGATATCTATAACCAAGGATGAACCTCAAGCCTCTCGGCTCGACTATCTCGCAATGGGCGATTCGTATTCGAGTGGGGAGGGGGATATTCAGAATGGGGTGTCAAGTCATTATATTCGCGAAACTGGAGGTAAGGAGGACTGTCATCTCAGCAGTCGCTCATATCCATTTCTGCTCGCTAAGGCTTGGAACGTTCCGGATGGTAAATTTAATACGATAGCATGTAGCGGCGCAAGGGTAATACACGACTATATTTTTCGGTTAAAGTATTATTCTGGGCAGAATAATACAATTTGGGACAAAATGACCGGCAAAAATAAGGATGTTGTGGTAGAAAAAGCTCTCAGGGATTTTCTCCCTGGCTACGTTCCACAGCTAGAATTTGTTAAGAAATATCAGCCGAGGGTTATAACTCTGACTGGTGGTGGTAACGATGTAGGGTTTGGCGACGTACTTCGTGCTTGTATTATTGGGAGTTGGCAGTCGCCTAGTCTTTGTGTGCACGCCATACCCGGTAGTCGGCTGAACAAGATGCTAAAAGACAGCATTCATAACCAGTATGGGGTAACGAAATTACTAATAAAGAAAATACGTGAAGCGTCACCTAAAACAAAAATATATATTATAGGCTACCCACAATTTATAGCGAAAGGAACCCAAAATTGTTACTTTAACGCTATGTTTATTAATCCTCTCGAACGTGCCCTCATAGTTAATATGACCCAAGAGATGAATGAGGTCCTGTCTAGGGCGGCCACGGATAGCGGTGTACCGTTTATAGATCTGTCCAACTCACTTGTTGGGGGCAGACTTTGTGATCTATCTTCGTCGTTTGTAACGGGAAGCCATAACCTAATCCCTAATATAAATGATACTACTGTACAAAATCTATTTCACCCAAGCCCTCTAGGGCATGTAAAAATGGCTAGTGATATTCTAAGTAGGGTAAACGATATATATCGCGGCAACAACACTCCTAAACCTACGGCACTGCCTACCTCCAAACTTGGGCACGTCTATGAACAAGCTCCAGCAACGAGCAAACTGAACACTAGCTACCGACTACAGACAGAGGCCGGATCGCCACTTCGTGTTCGGTCTGACGATCGGCTTAAGCCCGGTAGTAAGGTAAGGGTTACATTATATTCAACACCGCAAGACCTGGGTGAGTATGTAGTGGGTGACAGCGGAAATGTTGACTTAAAACTCGCGATACCAAAAAATGTTGAGCCAGGACAGCATACCATTGTACTTGATGGTGTTTCTAATGGCGGCAGGAGGGTGACATATTATGGGTTTATGGCAGTTACTGCCATAAACAAAAAAGTTCAAACTAAAAATACTCTGGCAAAGATACAACCAAAACATCATACGGCAGGGGCTAATAAAGCCACAAAGACTCAAAATTCTCCCCAAAAAGATGAATACTATAACTTACCGCATTTGATCACCATAAATATCATAATAGTTGGAGGAGTAGCATATGTCATCCATAGACTCAAGCGCTAAGCATATTGATTCAGAAAAAACCAAAACCTGGAAGGAGTATCGAAACAAGGTGTTGATAATCGTATTCTCAATACTCCTTGTCGCATTTATTGCTATAGATATCTCGCCCTTCGGCGGTGGAAACATAGAGTTATATGCCAAGTGGATTGAATGTGGGCATAAGCCGTATAAGGGCATGAGCACTAATCCATTTAGTGCAAACGGCATCTCTTACTACAGTAAAGATTATATACCTATTAGATTCATACTTAGCAACCTTGAAGTAACTCGAAGGTCTTTCTGTACTGAGAAAGAGGCTGAGCTGGCGGGATATTCAGCGGATAGCAACAAAGTCCTGTACCCACACTTAAATGAAGAAGAAAACGAGATCAGGAGAAAACGTAGGGGGACATAGGGTGAACGCCAGACGATCGAATTCAGAAAAAACCAAAATCTGGAAGGAGTATCGAAACAAGGTGTTGATAATCGTATTCTCAATACTCCTTGTCGCATTTATTGCTATAGATATCTCTCCTTACGGTGGTCAGAACCTCCAGCTCTATGCTAAATGGATTGAATGTGGACATAAGCCGTATAAAACAGTGGTTTCTTTTGATAGAACGAGAGCCGATCACTATACTGACCGATACCCTCTGGTGAACCTATCATTTATGAATGCCGGTAAAACTTTTTGCACACCTCGTGAGGCTGAACTGGCCGGATATTCGGCTAGTTCGGATAAGTATATTTACCCACACTTAAATGTCGAAGAAAGAAAATGGCTGGATGAGCAGATTAATAAGGGTAATCTGTAGGCAGTAGTATATGCATTTCAAAATTATCTCAGAAAAAGATAAACAACTATTCAAAAACCTAGCTAAGCACAAGAAAAAGATATGCTTAGGATTTGGTATACTTCTGTTTATCATCTTGCTCGTGGATGCTTCTCCTTTCGGCGCAAACAATGTTCAGTTGTACACGAAATGGGTTCAGTGCGGAAGGCGACCGTACGTAGGACAGTCTTTTTACGTTACCACAAAGGTTGATTATTATACCGTCAGCGGCCCTTTTATCGGGAGTAAATCTCTGTTGAATTCTATTGAATTTTTCTGTACACCCCATGAAGCTGAACTGGCCGGCTATTCGGCGAATCCAAATAAGCCAGATTTTCCGCATTTAACTCCGGAAGAAAAAGCTGATATGTGGCGGCGGCGCCAGCAGCGGTGATGGCTAAATATCTTCTGCTTTATACCAAAAAGTGTTACAATAGGGCCTCATGGAGGCGAATAAAACTGTGAGGAAAAAACAAAAATTTATTTTCGTAACCGGCGGCGTGCTGTCAGGCGTTGGCAAAGGTATCACGGCGGCAAGTATCGGCGCGGTGCTGCAGGCCAAAGGCATCGCCGTGTCGGCCCAAAAGTGCGATCCGTATTTGAATGTTGATGCTGGCTTGCTAAACCCGAAAGAGCACGGCGAGTGCTTTGTGACCAAAGACGGCGCCGAGACCGATTTGGATTTGGGTCATTATGAGCGGTTTTTGGATTTGGAATTGACGCGGAAAAACACTACGCTGTCGGGCCGATTGCTGCGCGACTTGATTGCCGATGAACGGGCTGGTAAGTTTGGCGGCCAGACGGTACAGATGGTGCCGCATTTGACTAATTCTATCAAGGCGGCTATCCGCGAGGCGGCCGAGGGCGACGTTCACATCGTGGAAATTGGCGGCACAGTTGGCGACTACGAAGGACTGAGTTTTATCGAGGCGATTCGCGGTTTTGCGCTGGATGTGGGGCGGGAAAATTGCCTGTTCGTGCATGTGGTGTACGTGCCGTTTTTAGAGGCGTCGCACGAGTACAAGACCAAGCCGGCTCAGAATGCGCTGGCGGATCTTCGCGGTTTTGGTATTATGCCGGACGTGGTAGCGGTGCGGACTGAGGGTCACGACAAGCCGCCGCGCAGTATCGGCGAAAAAATTGCTATTTCGTCTGGCGTGCGCCGCGAGGGAATTATTATGATGCCAAATGTTGACACCGTGTATGAAGTGCCATTGACGGTGTACCGTGATTTGGGCAAGTTATTGGGCGAGTTTACCGACAATTCAGTGGAGCCGAACTTACAGCGATGGAGGCGTCTAGCTCAGCGCGATACTACTGAATATGCCAAGCGGGTAACCGTCGGCCTGGTGGCTAAATACATTGATAATTCTGACACCTACTTATCAGTGACTGAGGCGCTAAAGTCTGCCGCTTGGGCGAACAAAAGCGAGATTTCTATCAAGTGGATTAACGCCGAGACAGCTGGTGAGGCTGATTTTGCCAGTGTTGATGCTATCGTGGTGCCGGGCGGTTTTGGCACTCGCGGCGTGGAGGGCAAGATCAAGGCGGCTGAATATTGTATAAAAAACAACAAGCCGTATCTAGGAATTTGCCTGGGTTTGCAGGCGGCGGTCATTGCGGCAGCGCGTTTGGGCGGCGTGGCGAATGCTAACAGTGAAGAGTTTGGCGCTGAGTCTGGCGCGAATGTGGTGTACATCATGGACGGACAGCAGGGCAAGCAGTCAACTGGCGGCACGATGCGCCTCGGCGATTATCCGGCGGTGCTGAAATCTGGTTCGCTTGTTGCTAAAATTTATGGTAAGACAGAGGTAATTGAGCGGCACCGCCACCGCTACGAAGTGAATCAAGATTTTGTTCAAGCGATTGAGCGAGGCGGTCTAGTGATTTCTGGCACGTCGCCGAACGGCCAGCTGGTGGAATTTATCGAAGCGCCGCATCATCGGTATTTCGTGGCCACGCAAGCTCATCCTGAATTTAAGTCGCGCCCGTTCCGCCCGCATCCACTATTTGACGGGCTGATTCGAGCCAGCTTGACAAAGTAAAAAACTTATGCTAACATACGGCCAGATAGTACCTAACATAAAAAGGAATAAAAATGGCTGAAGAAACAATTGAAACACATGATCCGCTTGATGGGACGACGTTAAGTCATGACGATGCCTCGGCGCTTGGGTATGTTTTGCGTCACGTCAAGGGCTCGAGTCCGAGCTCGGTGACGCTGCTGCAGCTGGAAGAAATGAGTCAAGAGTAAAACTGCTTGTTGTCTGCTATACTGAAAGGTATGGAGCAGATTATTTCTCAGGCGGTGAAGCAACTTTTTGATCAGGATGTATCGGTGCAGTTGACGCGCCCTGATCCAAAATTTGGTGATTTTGCGACGAATGTGGCGCTGCAGTTGGCGAAACCACTGGGCAAAAGTCCGCGCGAGATTGCCGAGGCGATTGCCAAAGAGCTGCGTGGCCGCCAGGAGTTTAGCGAGGTCAGTGTGGCTGGGCCGGGCTTTATCAATGTGAAATTGAGCGATCAAGCGGTGCTTGAGTCGTTGAAAGTGCGACCAGCCACCAATCGTTCAGGTCAAACGGTCGTTATTGAGACCAACTGCCCGAATCCGTTCAAAGCCATGCACATTGGTCACGCTTTGAATGCGATTTTGGCAGACACCATGGCGAATTTGTTGGCGGTGGATGGTGCATCGGTACACCGAGTGAGTTACCACGGCGATGTCGGTACGCATGTTGGCAAGAGTATGTGGGCGATTCTTCGCGAAATTGATGGCGATGTCAGCAAGCTAGACGCTATTCCAGCTGATAAGCGCAACGAGTTTATGAGCCGTATGTACGTTGAAGGGGCGCGGGCAGCCAAGGAATCGCCAGAGGCGCGGGCGGAGATTGATGAGCTGGCCAAACAGTCATTTGTGCTGGACGATCCGTTGTATAAGCAGGTGTATGAGATTTGTAAGGCCTGGAGTTTTGATGAAATTGACGCCAATGTGGCACGACTGGGTAATGTGCCAATTGAGCGACGCTACGTCGAGAGCGAAACCGAAGCGCCAGGCAAGGCCTTGATCAAAGCAAAAACCCCAGAGGTCTTTACCAAATCAGACGGTGCATATATCTTCAAGGGTAGCCAGTACGGTGCGTTTGACAATGTGTTTATCGGTTCGCACGGCAATGGGTTGTACGGTGCGCATGATATGGGGCTGATTCAGTTGAAACATCAGGATTATCCGAACTTAGATTTGTCAGTTACTGTCAACGGCGAAGAGCAGGCAGCGTATTTCCGCGGGGTGATCGCCGCTAGTGAACTCGCAATTCCAGAATTGAACGGTAAATTGTTTAATTATGCAACTGGCCTGGTCAAATTAACAACTGGCAAGATGAGTTCGCGCACCGGTGAGGTAATCACTATCGATTGGTTGTTCAACGAGTTCAAGAAAGCTATCACTCAAGCTGGCGGCGAGCCAACCGACGAGGTGGTGGCGGGCGCGCTGCGCTATCAATTCCTGAAAGTGAAAATTGGTAGCGACGTAGTGTTCGACATCAATGACGCGGTCAGTTTAACGGGTAACACTGGTAGCTACCTACAATATGCACACGCTCGGGCGCGAGGAATTTTGGCGAAATCTGAGCAAATAGTTGCTTTCCCGACGGAATTGTTTGACGAAGATCGGCTGCTGGTGAGGAAAATGAGCGAATACGCGGAGGCGGTTAACCGCGCTACTGAGAGTCTGGAGCCGCACCATATTTGTACTTACCTATTCGAGCTGGCGCAGGAGTTCAATCGCTACTACGAGAAGAATCAAGTTGTCGGTAGCGACAAAGAAGCGCACCGCGTCGGTATTGTGGCGGTGTATGCTGATATTTTGAAGGCGGGACTCACCATTCTTGGTATCGTTGCCCCTGATAAATTGTAAAATATTAGTAAATATTGTATGATACAGCAGAGATGGAAGAGCATCTTTCTGCTAATTTGATGACGCCTAAACGGCAATTAGTTAAGGCTGAGCCAGGACTACGACGTGAACTTTTATTAGACTCGCAGCAGCTGAAGTTGATTCGTGCGGTGTATGAACAGTCTCCGCAGACGTATGATGCTGCAACGAAGGCGGCAGTTAATATAGCACAGGTGGTGCGACAAACGGTGGATTTTGCTCCGACTTCGGCTGATTCACTGCTACTCGATGCAGTTGAAGTTGCCAATCGTGAGGCTACAAACTGTTTTGGCCATGTCATTATTGCGTCAGAGTGTCTGGAGCAGCTTGGAATTGAGCATTTTGTCAGTTATGCGAATCAGCACGCCATGGTGACACTGTTTGATCGGAGCAGTGAGCGAGCCTTTTTGCTCGATGTGGCAACAGAGGAGTTGTGCTGTGATATGACCGGCGTGATTGGCAGTGGTGCGCCCAACCCGCTTGACCAGCTGGCGATGGGTGAACTGCGGGCAGTGAATACATTTTTTTCAGGGGAACTCTTGAAACGACTACCGCCGTCGATTGATAGGCAAAAGTTTATGAGCTCAAGGCCATGGCTGTCATTTGATGCTATTGATGCGGCACAATCTCACGAATATAAGCCCCGAAATCGGATATTACAGTTCTTAACATTACCCTCAGTACCGGGGCGTATGTTGTTGATTCAGCAGTATAATGCTGCCCGACGAGCGGGGTCGGGCGACATTGAAGCAGCAAGTGAAGAGCTGTCAGAATTATCAGGGATATATCTTGATGTTGATTCGCGAAATGGCCTGAAAGAAGTTGATGAGTTGTGCCGTCGGCTAATATCGGCGGGAAAATATGACGAAGCAATTGATTTGGCGACTATGGTGGACGAGAGCTTGGTTCCAGACGACAAATCGAAAAATAAGCTATTTTTGCCAGATGTCATGCGAAAAATTGCCAAACAGAAGGGCGACAAGAGACTTGCCCAAGAAGCCATTGCACTATATGAGGCGAAACCGCCAAATAGCCTGCGCAACGGCAAGCTTGCTGCAGCCATAAAACTTTTAGATAATTTGTAAAGTTTTATGCTACAATCAAGGTACTACTTAACATAAAGGAGTTTTTATGGCAGAGAAAAAAGTAGCCAAGAAGGCGACTACTAAACAGACGACTACTAAGAAATCAATTGTGAAGAAACCAAGCGTGGCGGCACTGAAAGAAAAGGCGGCAGCAGTCAAAGGTCATGGCGGTGGTTTCATGACGTTTATTCGCGAGCAGGGTGTGGTTGGCCTGGCTGTCGGTCTGGCAATCGGTACAGCGGCTGGCGATACCGTCAAGAAATTAGTGACGGCGTTCATCGACCCGCTGGTGCAGTTGATTGTCGGCTCGCAGGAAGGTCTGCAAGCGGCATCATTCTCTGTTGAAATTGCTGGTCGTAAGGGTGAGTTTCTGTACGGTGCATTCGTTAGTTCGCTGATCACTTTGTTAGCGGTGGCCTTTGTGGTGTATGCAATTATTCACTTTTTGAAGCTGGATAAATTAGACAAGAAAAAAGACTAATTGGGCCTTGAAAACAGATCCGCCGGATAAATGACGGCGGATTTTTATATGAAACGGTTTATGCTAGAACAAGGCGTACCGCTCCTAGCGCGAGAGTATGGTGCTTAGTGGGCTAGGAAATCAGCGTGCCGACTGTCTCGCCGCGAGCGGCCCGGGCGATGTTGCCGTCGGTGAGCAGGTCGCAGATGATGACCGGTTTGTTCTCCTCGGCGGCCAGTCCAATGGCGGCCTTGTCCATAACAGTGATGTCAGGATTGGTGAGAATTTGGTCGTAGTTAAGATGGTCAAATTTAACGGCGTCAGGGAATTTAGCTGGGTCTTTGTCGTATACACCGTCGACTTTCGTCGTTTTGATCACAACGTCGCACTGCATCTCGAGGGCCAGGTTGAGGGCGGCGGTGTCGGTAGTCAAGAATGGCCGGCCAGTGCCGCAGGCAACGATGACGACGCGACCTTTCTTGATATGACTAAGGGCGCGGCGGAAGGTGTATTGGTCGATGAATTGATTAA
>CAUUSE010000022.1:0-10926 GCA_963547725.1 uncultured Candidatus Saccharibacteria bacterium
AACAATTGAACTTATCATCATTATCATGCTGCTGGCCATCATGGCGGAGATATATCTATTAGTCAAGCCGCGGCGGCACACAGGCAGCGGCACGCAGCTGCCGATTCTGGTTGATACCTCGGTACTGATGGACGGCCGGGTGGTTGATTTGGCAAAGACCGGGTTCCTATTGGGGCAGATTATTGTGCCGCGCAGTGTGCTAATAGAACTGCAGCTGCTAGCGGACGGCGCTGATCACGCCAAGCGCGAACGTGCCCGCTTTGGTATGGATGCCATGAAGGAACTAAAAGATGTGTTGGGCGGCTCATTTACGCTGCTTGACGATGCGACGCGCATCCCTGAGGGTGTTGATAACCGCCTGTTGCAACTCGCCAAGGAAATGAATGCTGCCATTTTGACGCTGGATTACAACCTGAACAAGGTGGCGCAAGTCGAAGGCATTCAGATTCTCAATATCAATGAGCTGGCCAAGAGCTTGCGGATGAGCTATCTGCCTGGTGATGAGCTGGTGCTTGAATTGACACAAAAAGGTCAGGATTCTCATCAGGCCGTCGGCTACTTGCATGACGGCACCATGGTGGTGGTTGAGCAAGCCAAAAAGTTCCTGGGTCAGAAGAAGCGCATTGAAATTATTCGTAGCCTACAGACCGACGCTGGCAAGATGATGTTTGCGAAAGTTTGCGCTGAGCCAAAAGAAGCAAAAGAAGCGGCGCAACAGTCACCAGCTCAAGCTGCCCCCAAACAACCCAAGCAGCGCTCCACCGGTCGTCGGCCGCAAACCAGCAAGGCGGCGAAACCTGATGCCCCACGCGCCGCAGCTCAAAGTCACCGTTCGGCTCGCTCCAAGACCCAGTCGCAGCGCGAGGCTGACTTGATCCGGATGGTTAACGAGCAATAGTCGCTAAGACTAAGAAGAAGTAAAAACCAGACTGAAGCGGTCTGGTTTTTATGTGTCACAAGGGGAAAGAGGGCGGATTAGTCGGAGCTTGAGCTGCTGCCTACCGAGAAGCTACCGCTGTCTGATGCAGTATAGTAGCCTTCGTCGCGGGCGATTGCCTGAATGGTGTGCCGACCTGGGCTACTGACCCTGATATCGACCGAAACACTGCCGCCACTACCGGAGATCGACTCGCTTTTGACGCTGCGACCATCAACGAGGATGTCAATTGAGGTGAGCGGGAATGTGCCGTTGGTGGCGCGGGCGGTGATGGTGCGGCTGGAGCCAGAGCCAGAAAGCGATAGGCTAACACTTGGCTTGGCGTCGTCACATTTGTGCTTATCGTCCTCAGCGTTGGCGTCGTAACCTTCAGGCGCTGAGTATGATGGTTTCTTGGTGAGAGGGTCGATGGTCTTGGTGACCTCAATTTCCTCAATGGCGTCAGCTGGCGTACAATTTGTCGCCTTTTTCTTGGAGACACGGTCAAACTTAATCTTTTCAGTAGTCTCGCCCTGTTTTTTATTCCACCACGATGGATAGAGCTCTTTGCCTTGCTGCTGGATACCATTTGGCCGCTTGAACCAATCATTTGGCTTCCATTTGCCCTGTTTGGCATAAACCTCGTTGTGAGCAAATGACATGACGTTACGCACCACCGGCATACCAAAGGCCGAGTTCGGGGTGTTGATGGTACTGGTGTCGGAATTACCGAGCCACATACCCATGACCAGCGCCGGGCTATAGTTGACGATCCAGACATCCTTGGCGTGGCCGTTTTTGTCGGTAGTACCGGTCTTGGCGGCGGTTCTAACACCAGGCACATTCATCGCGCCATAACCGTGCAGGTCGCGCGCCGCGTCCGCGTCACCCAAGATGTCATTGATGATGTAGGCGACTTGCGGGTCGGTTGCCTGTTTGCTCTCGTCTTTCCATTTCTTTAACGTATCGCCCTGGCTGTTGGTTACCTCGAGGACGTTGGTGCTTGGCTTGGCGACGCCCATGCGGGCAAAGGTGCCATACGCATTCACTAACTCGGTCTGCTTTGTACCGCAGGCGCCAATGGCTGCTGACAAGCCGTAGCCACCGGCCGCTTCTTCTTGTTGGCAATAATTGGTATTACCCATGTTGTGAATATAGTCAACAGTTGGTTTTGGCGAGCCGTTGCCTGCGATATACATTGCCTTGACCGCTGGGATATTACGGGAAAGCGCTAGCGAGCGGCGAATAGAAATACTTCCCATAAATCGTCGATCCCAGTTGTTCAGCTTGGCGCCATAAATCTTGTCTATGTTCTCGTCGCTGAGGATTGAGCCCGAACCATAATTTTGCTGATTACTGCCGCGATTCTCAAACAGTTTGGCGTAGTCGAAAGCCTTGATGGTCGAGCCCGGCTGGATAAAGGCGGTGGCGGCGTTATCCTGCCCAAAGCCAGCATAATTGAAATCACGACTACCAACGAGGGCGACAATCTGCCCAGTTTGTACATCTTCAACGGTTGCTGCACCGTTACTGATGCTCACGCGGCCCGGGCGACCTGAGTCGAAGAAAGCCTTCATCTCTGTCTCGAGTTTTTCTTGGATCTTCCAGTCCAGTGTCGTCTTGACGGTTAGTCCACCGCGGCCAACGACCGCCTTGCCAAGTTCACGCTCCAGTTGATTGCGCACCATGAGCACGAAGTGCGGTGCCCTGAGGCCGGCTAGCTGTTCGGTTTCGGGTTTGATCTTGTCAAGAATTGGATACTGCTTGGCTTCTTTGGCCTGCGCTTCGGTGATGTAGCCTTGTTCAAGCATGTAGTCTAGTGTTGTATGCTGGCGTGACAGGAGCATCTTGCGCCCAGTGATATTGTACGGATTAAATGTACTCGGGTTTTGCGGAATTGAAGCCAGCAGGGCTGCTTCAGCCAAGGTGAGGTCCTTGGCGGATTTACCAAAGTACGTCTGAGCGGCCGACTCTGCGCCGTTACGCCGACCGCCATATGGCGCTTGGTTGAGGTAGAGCGCGAGAATCTGATCCTTGTTGTACATGCGTTCAACTTCAATTGCCAGGATAATTTCCTTGATTTTGCGTGGAATACCGCTGAGGCCGCGTTTGTCGGCATCCTCAGCGAAAAAAACTTGCTTGACGAGCTGCTGTGTCAACGTCGAGCCACCCTGAACTTGTCGACCTGATGCTGTACTAAACATAGCGCGGGTCAGGCCACTAATACTAATACCGTGATGCTTATAGAAATCACGATCCTCAATGGCGATAGTTGCTTTCTTGAGATAGTCGCTAATTTTATCAGCCTCAACCACCAACTTATAATTGTCAGTACCCTTATCTTCCCATAAGAGCTCGCCATTGCGGTCATAATACTTGGTGACCGTTGTCTGGACACGCTTGGCGAGTTCGCCCGGGCGGATCTTGTCGAGATCTTTACGGAAGTAGGCAAACAGGCCGCCGATCAGGATAATCATCACAACGATGGCAACACCGAGAATTTTTAGCGCCATCAGGCAGCCGCGCTTGGAGAACCAATAGCGAAAGACGCGCTTGGGGTGGAGGCGGTAAAAGAACCGCTTGACGGGGTGCTTTGGTAAACTCGCCAGATACTCTGCTTTTTCGCGGGAGCGCTTATCCTTCTTGAGCCGACGCTTATTCGCCAAGTTTGCATAGACACTCAGCCGTTTTGCCGGCTTTGGATGCGGACGTGACGGCGCTGATTTTGCGCTGGCGTCCGACTGCTTATCTGAGGGTTTCTTGTTCACACTATCATTATATCACGCCTATGTTTCGCTTCAATCATAAAATTGCTATACTATTATCCAGAAAAGGAGGAATATGCAATTATCAGAGGAGCTAAAGTGGCGCGGGTTTTGGAATCAAGCGACATTCACCGATGATGAGCGTATTGATTCGGGAAATTTTACGCTCTATTTGGGGACAGATCCGTCGGCTGACAGTTTGCACGTCGGGCATTTGGCGGTCTATATGATGGTGCGGCATTTTTTGGAGCGCGGTCACAAAGTATTCTTGCTGGTTGGTGGCGGCACGGGCATGATTGGTGATATGCGCGACACCGAGGAGCGGAGCCTGCTGTCGTATGCGGAAATTGAGCACAACAAGCGAGCGTTGAAGGCGCAGGTGTCACAAATTTTTGCGGGACGCGATTTTACCCTGGTGGACAATGCGGATTGGCTGGACAATCTGGAACTGATTCCGTTCCTCCGTGACATTGGCAAGAATTTCAACATGGCAGAGTTAACGACGCGGGAATTTTTTAAGGCGCGTATTGCTAATGGCAAGGGGTTGAGCTTTGCTGAATTTACCTACACCTTGCTGCAGGGTTATGATTTTTGGCATCTGTTCAAATATCACGGTGTCAATTTGCAAATCGGCGGCTCCGACCAATGGGGTAATTTGCTCTCAGGCGTGGAATTGATCCGCAAAAAAGAAAATGCTGAAGTCTACGCCATGACCGCGCCACTACTCATCAACAAATCAACCGGCCGTAAATTTGGCAAGTCCGAAGGCGGTGCCGTGTGGCTGGATGAAACCAAAACCAGCGTCTACAAGTTCTATCAATTCTGGCTGAACGTTGATGACGAAAGCGCCATCGAGTACATGAAGATTTTCACCATGCTCGACCGCGACACTATTGAAGCTATCGCCGAAAACCACGCGGTCAATCCAGGCGCCCGCTCAGCTCAAAAAGTCTTGGCGCGCGAAGTCACCGACATAGTCCACGGCGTCAATCGGCGCGAATCAGTGGAGCGGGTGACTGAGGTATTGTTTGGCGGCGGTGATTTTCGGCAATTGTCAGACGATGACTTGGATACCCTGGCCAAAGAAATTCCACGTGTTGATGTCGGCGTTGGCGTGATCGAAGCATTGGTGATCTCTGGCGCGGTCAGCTCCAACGGCGAGGCCAGGCGCCTGCTCAAATCTGGCGCCATCAGCCTTAACGGCGAAAAACTGGCTAATGACCGAGCCATCAACAATCAAGCTTTGTTGAAAAAAGGTAAAAATACGTTTATTCTAGTTGCAGAAAATATGGAAGGAGAGGAATAATGAAAAAAATTATCGGGTTTGATCTGGATGATACACTAGCCATTACCAAGTCACCAATTAGCGATCGTATGGCGGATATCCTTGGTCGGTTGCTTGAAAACTATGAGATGTGTGTCATCACGGGCGGCACATTCCACCAGATTAAAAAGCAAGTGATTGATCGACTTGATGTTCGGCCTGAGCTACTCCAAAAATTCCATGCAATGCCGACATGCGGTACGAGGTATTATCGATTTGACGCTGCTGATGGTGAGTGGAAGGTTCAGTACGCGAACGATCTGTCTGATGAGCAAAAAACTCAGATAACTGCGGTACTGGAGGAGGTTGCCAGGGAGATGGGTATTTGGTGTGATAATCCTGCGGGTGAGATTATCGAGGATCGCCACAGCCAGATTACCATGTCGGCGCTGGGACAACAGGCAACTCCAGAGGATAAATATGCCTGGGCAGAAAAGTATAAAGATGTCCGTCCGGTATATCGTGACAAGGTGGCGGCGAAACTGCCAAATCTCGAAGTTAGGATTGGTGGTACGACCAGTACTGACATTACGCTGCCAGGAATTGATAAAGCCTATGGCATTGGTAAGCTGCTCGAGCTGAACGGCTGGTCAAAGGAAGAGGCACTATTCTTTGGTGACAAGCTACAGGAAGGCGGTAATGATTTTCCAGTTAAGCAAATGGGTGTTGACTCGATTGAAGTGAAGGGCTGGGAAGACACCGCCTACGCGCTGGAAGGCATCAACGCCGTTTCGTAGATGAGGCTAACAACTCCACTGGAACACCTCAAAGGCGTCGGTCCCAAAACCGCCCAGGCGCTGGCGGCGGCGGGTCTAGAGACGGTGGCGGACGCCTTGGATTTTTTGCCGCGGGCGTACGATGATTATTCGGCGGCGGTCAATATCGCTGATCTTCAGTCAGGCAAGGTGACGGTGCGGGCGCGCTGCGAATCGATTGCGACGCGCATTGTGCGCCGGGGCCTGAGGATTACTACGGCGGTGCTGGCAGATGATTCTGGCAAGGTCAAAGCCGTTTGGTTCAATCAGCCGTACCGCGAATCGCAGCTGAGATCCGACACCGAGTTTATGTTTTCCGGCCAGTTTGGCATGCAATATAACAGCTATCAGATCAGCAATCCATCCGTCGAACTCGCCCAATCAACTGGTACGTCCGACACCCACCATACGTCGGGCATCCATCCGGTCTATAAATCCATCAAAAACCTTCGCCCGAAAACCGTACAGGATTTGCTGAAAAACCTCCGTCCCATCATGGAATTTTTGCCCGAAACGCTGCCGGAGCACATTGTCCAGCGGCAAAAACTAGTCAGCCGCGCTGAAGCTGTCAAGTTCCTTCACGCCCCAAACAATCATCAGGAAATTGCTCGCGGCCGTGAGCGCTTGGCGTTTGAAGAGTTGTTTGAAATGATTTTGGCAGCGCAATTGAACAAGCAAGAGCAAACCAGATTGACTGGTTGGCGCATCCCGTTCAATCAACCAGTCGTCAAGCAATTTGTCGAGCAATTGCCATTTCCCTTGACCAACGCACAGCGCCGCGCCGCCTGGCAGATTTTGCAAGATTTGGAGTCCGAACATCCGATGAATCGTCTATTGCAGGGCGACGTTGGCTCGGGTAAAACCGTGGTCGCTGGATTGGTGGCAGCGGAAGTGGCGCAGGCTGGTTTTCAGACGGCCATCATGGCGCCGACGGAGATTTTGGCGACTCAGCACGCCAAGACGCTGGATGAATTATTGTCGCCATTTGGCGTGTCGGTGGCGCTGCTGACAGGGCACGTCAAGGGTGCTCCGCGGCGGCAGCTGCTGGACAATTTAGCCAACGGTCATATCAACGTGGTGGTTGGTACGCACGCGCTGATTCAGGAAAAAGTGGCGTATCATAAACTGGGATTTGTGGTGATCGACGAGCAGCATCGGTTTGGCGTCAAGCAGCGGCAGGCGTTGCTGCAAAAGTCAGACTATATGCCGCACCTGCTTATTATGACCGCCACGCCGATCCCGCGGAGTTTGGCGTTGACCTTGTATGGCGAGTTAGAGATCTCGATTTTGGACGAGCTGCCGGCCGGTCGCCAGCCGATTGCAACGAAAATTTGGTCGCCAGCTTCAGCGCCAAAGCTCTACGAAACTATCGACCACGAACTAGCTCAGGGTCGCCAAGCCTACGTCATTTGCCCATTGATTGATGACAATCCTGACAATGACAAAAAGTCGGTCGAGGCGGAATATCACAAATTGGCAAAAACGATGTTTCGTCATCGCCGCGTCGGATTGCTACACGGTAAACTGCCGCCGGAGGAAAAAGCCGCGGTTATGCAGCAGTTTGCGGACGGTGACATCGACATGCTGGTGAGTACCACAGTCGTGGAAGTTGGCGTCAACGTGCCGAACGCCACGGTCATGCTCATCGAAAATGCCGATAACTTTGGGCTTAGCCAGCTTCATCAGCTGCGCGGGCGAGTTGGACGCGGTGAGCATCAGAGCTTTTGTCATCTGATGATGTCGGGTCACGACAAACCAAGCCAGCGACTCAGAGAAATCGAGAAATCTCAAGACGGCTTTTATCTGGCAGAAGCTGATTTGAAACTGCGCGGTCCTGGCGAGATCTACGGCCGAGCGCAACATGGCGCGCTGAACCTAAAAATTGCCTCGCTGAGCGACACGCCGCTGATTGCCCGTGCGCAAACGGAGGCCGAGCGCTTTGTCAAAGAGGGGCGGGATTTGTTACAATATAACCATCTGGCGCGTGCCGTCAGTCGCTATCAGCGATTAACCACGCTAAATTAGTGAGATAAGTATGTATTCAGGAACCACATTTCACACCAAATCAGGCAATCTGATGGGTGTTCATCAAAAAATTGATCGGGTCGCGCGGCGACACATCGTGCAGCTGTTGCCGTCATGGTGCAACTTTCCGTCGAGCAAGGAGATTTTGCACTTCGAGGGTAATAATGGCCCCGATGGTATCAAGCGGAAAAGTCCGGCCGTTGATGAGCCGTGGCACTTCATTGACCCGCACGATCCGAACGATGTGGCGCTCCTCGAGATGATTGATCAACACATTACTAATCTCGCAGCGGCACTCAGTGCTGATAACTGTGAGCGAGCGGCGTTTGAGGCGGCGTGGATGGCGCATGCGATCACTGATGGCTTGACGCCGCCACACCATTTTCCGCTGGAGGAGAAATTGGCTCAGCTGCGCGGTGAGGGTATGGAGACCCGTAATTCGCTGATCAAAAAGAGCCTCATGCCGGGCGAAACGGTGCTCAAGACCCTGCGCAATAACTGGGAGTTTTGGGGCGCAAAGGGTGTGATGACTATGCATCTGGCGTTTGAGGCGGGTGTTGCTAGTGTGGTGGCATACCAACGGTTTGCCGCCGGCTTGCCGCAGCAGCGCGACATTGAGGAGGTGCGCCGAGCGGGCTTTCGGGTGTTTTATCTCGGCTGCGTTCATGAGGTAGCGGATATGGCCATGTATGAAAAGTTCGCCAAGACAGGCTGGACGACGGAGCTGGCGCGGCAGACTAATCGTCAACTGATGCCGCTGATCATTCGTGCGGTGGTACTGGGCTGGCTGAGCGCAGTGTGGCTGGCTGAGGAGCAGCGTGCGCGTTAAGCTCATCGCTGGCGAATTTGGTGGGCGGTTTATCCAGGCGCCGCCAGGCTCGACGACGCATCCCATGGGCGAGCGAGTGCGCTCAGCCATGTTTAATTCACTAGGCGAAACAGTCCGTGGTGCGCGGGTGCTGGATGCGTTTGCTGGCTCTGGCGCGATTGGTTTGGAGGCACTCAGCCGCGGCGCCGAGTCGGTGGTTTTCGTGGAGCGAGACCGCGTCGCCCAGCGTGTGATTGCTGAAAATATTAGCACCGTGGGCGCCAGTGAAAACTCTATTGTAATAAAAACAACGGTAGCAAATTGGCTAGAAAGCATGAGCGTAACAGAGGAGTTTGATATTATTTTTGTCGATCCACCATACCACAACCCGCAGTTTTCCACAGTTTCACGACTGATGGGACTTCTCAAACCGGGTGGACATATGGTATTATCACACTCAGGAATAGGTGAGGTGCCAATTCAGAACGGAATTGTTGTGGTGGACAATCGTAGTTATGGGGGTGCGCACCTCACTTACTTCCGTAAGGAGATAAGTGACTAACACCAGTGAGGTGATGATGGAGAAGCAGCGAGACAACCACAATCACTCAGCTCTTCGCCCCGAGCCTCTACCTATGTGGACGAAAATAGCGGACGTAGCGATGCGGCCGCTGATGTTTATGTTGGGCGGTTTTCGCCGAGACAGTATGCAGGAGACACATCCGTGGCACTGCCGGCGTGATATTGATCCGTCGCTGATAGATCCAGCGCTGACGGTGACGACGAATGGCGAGACAGACGAACTACTACCGGGCCGCTTTTCATTTCTGTTTCATGCGCCAGGGCTCGTTGGCTGGCGGCATTATTCCGTGTTGCGGGCTGAGCCGCCATTCCATATTGGCTGGGTAGTGCGTGAACGCGAGAGTGGTCAGGTAAAGCAATCAATAGTCCATCGTCTGCCAATCGATGATCAATACGTGCGAATGTTGAGTGGTCCAGCGCACCTAGAGACAGAGTTTTTTGCGGTACATCCTGACGGAACGCAGATCGGACTGGAGATTATGGACACCGGTATGCTCGGTGATAATAACTATCCAAAGGTGCGCTTATTATAAGAAGGAGATAAGTGAATATGGGGTACTGCAGCCTTAGTTTGAGGGTAGTGGCGATGAGCTTGATAAGTTGCTATTCTATATCGGCTGGGTGCCAGTCGCCGGTAAGGCTGAGTTAAATGGGTGCAGGCCGGCTCGGTCCGAATGGACTCAATAGGTATGTTGCGTCGTGGGCGCCGCTGTATTAGTGTAGTGCTGGCTTCATGAGCAGTCCGCCATAGCGCGCGATGACGATGGTTTGGCTGTCAGTGTTGTGTGCGACAGGTTGACTTGACGTAGCGGCTTGTATTGTCACTGGCTCGAGTGGGTGAATCGTTTGGTCTTGGTCAGCGAAATTAATATAAATATAAGCCCGCTCGCTGCCTAGCTCTCGTTTGATACCGAGGACAAATCCATTACCGGTGTTAATCACTTCGAGCGTGCCGTGCTGCAATACTGGCATACTCAGCCGCAGGTGAAGCAGCCGTCGGTGTAGATGTAGGAGTGAGTCAGGGTGCATGGCCTGTGTCAGAACATTGGTTTTGGCCGCGTTAGTGTGAACGGGCAGCCACGGCTGTACGCTTGAGAATCCAGCAAACTGCGTATCGTCCCATTGCATCGGCGTGCGCTCCAGGTCGCGGCTGTCGATGGTGGAATTGGCGGGACTAAAATTATCCTGAATATCCTCAGTGGTCAGCTCGCCATTGGTCATGCCAATCTCATCACCATAGTACATTACGCTAATACCCGGTGTGAGCAGGTTGAGAAAATGTAGGGCCCGCGCTCGCTCTGTCCCGAGCCGCGAGGCGATACGCGGCTGATCGTGATTGCCAACGCAGAAAAACGGTTTGGCCGAACCTGCCGCTCGCAGATAATTCTCGATCTTCTGCCCGGTATGCTCCGCATGCCACTCGTCCTGGCGATACTCCATGAAAAATGCCGACGCCTTTGGATGGGCGGTCAGCACTTGGCGGTACTGCTGGTAAATATCGCCCAACTTCTCGTCTGGATAAAATTCAAACACCATCTGTCGGTCGCCATATTCATCACAAACCGCCGCCAGCTCGCGCAGATATTCCTGAAAATACGGCCCCATTTTACAGTGGTCGTGGATAAACGCGCCGTAAGCTTCAGGATTGCCGTGAAAATCAGGATTCACAGTGTCATCACGCAGCTCTGGGTCTTTCGAAATGCCCCAAATCGCGTCAACCCGCATGCCGTCCACGCCCATATCAAACCAAA
>CAUUSE010000023.1:0-10866 GCA_963547725.1 uncultured Candidatus Saccharibacteria bacterium
TTGCCGCCAGTTCCCGTATCAAATATGCCGATCTTCATACAAAAAGTATAGCACAATTGTTACAATGGTATCCATGCAACCACTCAAAAAGCGCATCCAAACTCTGCAGTCAGAAGTAGAACAGGCCAAGGCGGCGCTGGATTTTGCGGCGTTGGAGCAGGAGATGGCGGAATTGGACGAGCGGCTTAATCAGCCGGAGATTTGGCATAATCCGGACGAAGCGCAGGCGCTGGCCAAAAAGGCGGCTAGCGTGCGCCAGACGGTCGAGCCGTGGCAGACGCTCGGGGTGCAGCTGGCGGATATCGCTGAGTTGATGGAGCTGGGCGATGATGATCTGCTGCCGGAGTTTGAGGCACAGGTGGCGGCGCTGGAGCAGGAGTTTACTCGGCGCAAGACCGATCTACTGTTCAGCGGCCCGTACGACAATCGCGAGGCAGTGGTGCGGATTTCGGCCGGCGTAGGCGGGCTGGATGCTCAGGACTTTGCAGCCATGCTGGAGCGGATGTATCTGCGCTGGGCGGAGAAGTCGGGGATGAAAGCTGACACGCTGGAGCGTTCGACCAATGATGACGCTGGGATAAAGACGGTGGTGCTGGAAATTTCTGGGCCGTTTGCGTATGGAAAATTGCGCTCAGAGAACGGCGTGCATCGGCTGGTGCGCCTCAGCCCGTTTAATGCCGATAATTTGCGCCAGACTAGCTTTGCACTGGTGGAGGTGCTACCAAAAATTGATACGCCGGATGAAATTTCAATTGACCCGAGTGATCTGAGGATTGATGTCTATCGTTCGGGCGGCAAGGGTGGCCAGGGTGTGAATACCACCGACTCGGCGGTGCGGGTAACGCATGTGCCGACGGGCATTACCGTGGCGATTCAAAATGAGCGTTCGCAGATCCAGAACAAAGAAACGGCGCTGAAGATCTTGCGCTCCAAGTTGCTGGCGATGAAGCTGGAGCAGCACGCCGAAACGCTGTCTGACCTCAGGGCTGGTGAGTCGGCCAACTGGGGTAGCCAGATTAGAAATTATGTCCTGCATCCGTATACGCTGGTCAAGGATACTCGCACCAAGCACGAGAACCGCAATGCCCAGGGGGTGCTGGATGGCGATATTGATGAGTTTATGGCGGCTTATTTGCGTGAGTCGCGCGGCTAAGTAAAGAGCCAGTATATGCCTATTCGCACCATCCTAAAAAATCTGCTATACTAGTGGAAATGATTTTGTTAGATAGGGTTACCAAAACATATGGCAAGGATAACAAGCCGGCCTTGAACCGGGTGAGTGTTCATGTCAAGCCGGGCGAGTTTGTGATTTTGGTTGGGACATCAGGTGCGGGGAAGTCGACGCTACTCAAGCTCTTGACCCGCGAGGAAAAGCCGACTGGCGGCAAGATTGTCGTTGGTGGGATTGATTATGACACGCTCAAGGACAAGCATATTCCGCTGCTCCGCCGCAAGATCGGCGTGGTGTTTCAGGATTTCAAACTTTTGCCGAATCGGACGGTGTTTGAGAATGTGGCCTTTGCGCTGGAGATTGCCGGCATGACTAATCGTGAGATCAAATCAACAGTGCCAAAGGTGATCGAGCTGGTGGGGCTGAAAGGTAAGGAAAAGAATTTCCCAAACCAACTGTCTGGCGGTGAGCGCCAACGGGTGGCGATTGCCCGGGCAGTGGTTCGGCAGCCAAAGATCTTGATCGCTGACGAGCCGACTGGTAACCTTGACCCAAAGCATAGCTGGGATATTGTGCGCTTGCTGGAAAAAATTAACAAATACGGCACCACGGTGCTGCTGACCACGCACAATGTCGATATTGTCAATAAGCTCAAGCGCCGGGTGATCACCATTGATCACGGTAAAAT
Source organism: uncultured Candidatus Saccharibacteria bacterium (assembly GCA_963547725.1). Taxonomy (GTDB): domain Bacteria; phylum Patescibacteriota; class Saccharimonadia; order Saccharimonadales; family Saccharimonadaceae; genus Nanosynbacter. The sequence continues at coordinate 1,860 of CAUUSE010000023.1, forward strand.
CACCTCTGATCAAGCCAAGGGGAGTTACAAACAATGACCGATATCTCACGTAAAGCCGCCGCCAAGGCGCGCGTCGATCCTAAAGTTCTCAAGCGCACGCGGCAGCGTCGCCGTCGGGTGCTGACGTTCTGGCGAATGTGCCGGTATGGTATCAATAATTTTAGCCGTAATACCTGGCTGACGATCGCAGCGACTGCGGTGATGGCGGTGACGCTGCTCATTATTGCCGTTACTATGGCTGCTCGCCAGGTGCTGGTTGACTCGGTCGATACAATTTCGCGCAAGTCCGATATGTCGATTTTCCTCAAAGGCTCAACCGAGCAAAAGGTGATCGACGAGCTGACATCGCGCCTGAGCAAGCTCCAGAATGTCGAAAAGGTGACGTATATCTCGGCAGAGCAGGCGCGTCAGGAGCAAATCGAGAAGTATAAGAATGATCCAGCAACTCTCGAGGCGATCAAGGAATCAAGTAACGAAATGCCAGCATCGCTTCGGGCTTCGCTCAAGGATTTAAACGATCAGCGGGCACTGATTGAGTTTACGAAGCATGACGAGCTGTATAAGAAGCACAAAGATCCGACCAAAGAACCGTCGTTCATCGGTGATCGGCGTGATGCGATCAACGCTATCGGTGATTGGGTGCGGTTTGCCAGTATCGCCGGCTCGATCGCTACCGTGGTGTTCGTGGTGATTTCGTCGCTGGTGGTGTTTAACACCATCAGGATGGCAATTTTTAACCGCAAAGACGAGATCCAGATGATGAAGCTGATCGGTGCTGATCGTGGATTTATTCGCGGGCCATTTATCGTTGAGGCAATTATGTATGGATTTATCGCGGCGCTGGTGGCCTCAGGAGTCGGGTATCTGTTGCTGTTTTCGGCACACGACAAACTGGCGGTGCGGCTGCCGATGGATAATTTGATGAATATTGGCACCACGTATGCTGGGCTGGTGGTGTTAGCGATGATTCTGATCGGTGCGGTGATTGGCATTGTCTCGTCATTGATTGCGACGCGCAAATACTTAAAATTATAAGTTGTTTCGCTGCTGACCCCTGAATATTTACTGAGCCAAGACGCTTGACGTCCATATGTCGCTTGTGCTAAAATAAAAGGTAATGAAGATAAGGTCCACCACACCAGTTTCAACATCACGGGCCACACGGGCAGCTCTCGTGGCGGTTAGTGCTGTTGTTTTGGGCGCTGGCGTATTCCAGCTCAGCCCACACGTATTTGCACGTGACTATGATGCAGAAATTGATGCCCTCAACCGACAGGCACAGCAGGCGCAGAACGAGGCTAATCGTCTCGGGACGATGGCAGCGACGCTGGAGGAAGAGCTGGGGCGCATTAACGCCCAGATTGATTCGATCCGAACGGAAATTGCCAAGAGTCAGCAAAAGCATAATGCACTGGTCGCGGAGATTACCAAGAATAAGTTGGCAATTGAGAAAAGCCGTAAGGTCATGGGCAAAATCTTGTCAGATATTTACCTTGATGATCAGATTTCGCCGCTTGAGATGCTGGCTAGCTCCAAGTCGATCGGTGATTATGTTGATAAGCAGGAGCAACGCAGTAGCTTGCGATCATCACTGAACGATAAGATCAAGGAAATTAAGGCATTGCAGGCTGAATTAGAAGAGAATAAAAAGTCAGTTGAGAAAGTGCTCAAGAATCAGAAAGCTCAGCAGACGCAACTAGCGTCCAAGCAAGCAGAGCAGGCCAAGTTGGTTAATGATACCAAGAATGACCAAAATGCCTATGCGGCTCTCGCAACGCAGCGCAATAATCAAGCAGCGAAACTGCGCGAAGAGCAGGCGGCGGCTAACCGGCGAGCGCTTGGCGGGGTATCAATTCCGGGTGGTATCCCGGGCGGCGGTGGCTATCCAGGTGCCTGGGCAAATGCACCATTAGATGCCTACGTCGATCCATGGGGTCTGTATACGCGTGAGTGCGTGAGCTATGTGGCATGGAAGATCCACAGTACCGGTCGGTTTGTGCCGCACTTCGGTGGCGCGGGTAACGCTAACCAATGGCCATCAACAGCGGCGCGATACGGTATTCAGAGCGGTTCGACGCCAAAGGCCGGCGCGGCAGCGGTGATGCACGTTGGTTATTATGGGCACGTGATGTATGTTGAATCGGTCAATAGTGACGGCACGATTACGGTCAGTGACTATAACTTAGCGTGGGACGGTCTGTACCGAAAGTATACGCGTTCAGCTTCGGGTTTAACCTACGTGTATTTTTAATAGCACGATGAGTCAATAAAACCCTCGCATCAGCGAGGGTTTTTGTGTACAATAGATATATGACAGAGCAACGGAGGGTAGGAAGGCGGGCTCGCTTGTTTTTGGGCGGGCTGCTGATCGCGATTGTGAGTTTTGTGGCCGGAACGCGGTCGGATCTGATCATGGCGCAGGTCGGGTCGCTGTTTGGCCTCAGGACGGCGACGGGGTCGCTGGATGTATCAACGGTGCAGCGCGTGTATCGTGAGTTAAAGGCTCATTATGATGGTACGTTGGATGAGCAAGCACTTACGCGTGGGGCGGCGCGCGGTATGGTGGCAGCGACGGGCGATCCACACACGGCGTATATGGATCCGGATGAAGCCAAGGAGTTCGAGAAGAGCTTGTCGGGCAATATTGGCGGTGGTATTGGGGCGGAGATTGCCAAGAAACATAATGTACCGACAATCATCCGACCGCTCAAAAATAGCCCAGCCGAAAAGGCGGGCATCAAAGCCGGTGATGTCATCGTCAAGGTTAATGACACGGTGGTGACTGATATGCCGGTTGATCAAGTGGTGCAGCGCATTCGTGGCGATGTTGGCACGACGGTCAAGTTGGTATTGTCGCGTGGTGGCGAACGTAAAGACGTGACAGTGACGCGCGAGAAAGTCGTTGCGCCGGCTGCCGAGTGGAAGATTGATGGTGAGATCGGTATTTTGACAGTCAGTCGCTTTAATGATGACACCGGCAAGCAAGCGCGCCAAGCCGCCGAGGAGTTTCGCTCGGCAGGTGTCAAGAAAGTTATCCTCGACCTCAGGGGAAATCCTGGTGGTACCGTGGCGGCCGCACAGGCGCTAGCAGGGCTGTGGCTTGATCATCAGGTGGTGATGACGCAGCGGCGCGGCGAGCAGGTTGTCTCGACGGAGAAATCGACCGGCCAGCCGCTTCTCGGTGATATCAAGACGGTTGTGTTGATTAACGGTGGTAGTGCCAGCGCCAGCGAGATCGTGGCGGGGGCGCTCAAGGATTACGGCAAGGCGACGCTAGTTGGTGAAAAAACCTATGGTAAGGGCAGTGTACAGCGGCCGATTGATCTGGCGGACGGCTCGGTTCTAAAAGTGACCGAGGCGCGCTGGTATACGCCGCATGGCAAGAATATTGATAAGTCGGGTATCGAGCCGGATGTCAAGGTCGAGATGACGACTGAGGCGGCGAATAATGGGCGTGACCCACAGTTAGAGAAAGCAAAGAGTGTCTAGACTCAAAAAAGGAGGGCAAGGATATGCAACACAGAAAAAAAATACTATTAGTTGAAGATGACACGGCACTGGCGGCAGTCTATCGGTCGCGGCTCGAGCTGGAGGGCTTTGAGATTCGTGAGGTGCACAACGGTGAGGACGCGCTGTCGGCAACGGTGGCGTTTCGGCCGGACTTGATCGTACTGGATGCTATGATGCCGAAAATTAGTGGCTTTGACGTGCTTGATATCCTGCGCAATACGCCAGAAACGACCAATGTGCGGGTGATTATGCTGACGGCGCTGAGCCAGCAAAAAGACCGAGAGCGAGCAGAGGCGCTGGGCGTAGATGAATATCTCGTTAAGTCACAGGTGGTGATCGGCGACGTGGTAGCGCGAGTAAAGCATCATTTGGGTATGTCGTAGTCGTTTGAAAACTAGGTTGGGCCATCCCCGCGTAGGTAGTTTGCTATAATAAGGGCGTGGAATGGTTGCCAAAAATTACCGAAGATATGCTGGTAGTACTACGTCGGCCGGTCCCGTTGGCAGAAGCGAGGGAGTACCGGCGGCGTACGGGGTTTTCTCGTTGGTCGCTGGGGTTTGATACGTCGCCAGCCGACATGGCGGTGCTGGCGGTCGTGTGGGTTGTTTTTTGTATCGGACTTGCTGTTTTGATGTCACTTGTGCCGCACTGGCTCGTTTTGGTGGTGATGATTGGTATATTGGCCACCACGTCAATGATTATCTTTTCCACGCCTCAAGGCGAGCGATACGTCGGCATGTACGAATGGCTGAGTTTGCGTCTCGTTGTGGATTAGAATATGATCCAGTTGGTAAAACTGACACGATCGGCCTTGGTCTATTGTTTGATGTCGGCTATTCGCGGCGTTATCGCGGCGTGTTGTCGTATGGACACGACGGACAGCGACTACTGGAAGTCGGTCGTTACGAATATACGGTCGGTAGCGGCAAACAGCGGCGGACGTATATCTGGTACTACGCTGGGATGCGCCTACCTCGCAGGGTGCCGCACTTGGTGCTGGACTCGAAATCCAATGACGGAATCGTGATGGGCAAGGCGCTGATCAGTAATTTGCCGGTGGTGATTTCGAACAGTCAGCGCATCAGTCTGGAGGGCGATTTTGATACGTATTTCACACTATACGCGCCAAAGCAGTATGATGTTGATGTGCGCTACGTACTGACGCCGGATGTTATGGCGGCGCTGGTTGACAAGTCATCTTGTTTCGATGTCGAGCTGGTAGATGATATGGCGTTTTTCTATGCCCTGCAGGGCGAGACACCTGATAATCAAGTGTTCGGTGACATATTTACGGCGCTGGCAGTCGTGGGTCGTGAGCTACATGACCAGATTGATGGGTACGCTGATGATCGCGTCGAAGGTGCGCGTCGCAGTAACGAAATCGCAGAGCAAGGCAAGCGGCTGAAAAAACGGACGCGACCAGCGGCGCTGTGAACAAGATGATACTTGACTAGCCGACGCAAACCTGGGTTCGTCGCTCGGTTTTGCCGGTGAATTTGGTTTTCTTGACTCGCTTAAAGGTGACGACACCGGACTTAGCAGCGTGGATGGTGTAGTTGCGGCTCATGTATGCACCTGCACCAGCGACTTTCGTGGCGCCCGTTTGGCGGACGAGTACCTCACCGGCGTTGACTTTTTGGCCGCCGAAACGCTTGACGCCGAGGCGTTGGCCAGGGTTGTTGTGGATGTTTTTACTTGAGCCACCAGCTTTGACTTTTGACATTGAAACTCCTTAAATTTTCTAAACCTAATCCGTACCAGTATAAGTGACGGCTGATAAAAAGTCAAGGGGCTTTACTTGATTAGGCGGGTGTTATATAACTAGGGGCTATGAACGAGCAGAATATGACGACAATGGAAGCTATTTTCAACAGACGAGTGGATAGAAGAACGGTACTACTGGGTGTCTTGGGTACTGTTGGCGCAGTGGCATTCGGTGGTGCTGTGTACGAATCTCAAGAGAAGCCTCGTGACGGAGAGGCACTCCAAGCATTGCACGCGGTACAGACGGCGGCGGCAGAGGTTGCTGAGCGCGGCGTCAATGGCCAGACAACCTCAGAAGAGACGATCGCAGCGATGATGCAGCGTGAGAGTGGTGCAATGGTAAAGATTGAGGTGGTGCTTTCCGAGCCGCTGGCGCACTATGCTGCGGGCGAGGGGCCGTATGCGTCAATTGGGGCAAATATGGTGGACGGACTATTGAGCCAGATCGGGCGGGAGGTGTTTGCCGATACCGATCAACAGATGACGATGGAAATGGCGAAGCAGGCGCGGCCAACATTGGCATTTTTACTTGTGGCGTTGAATCAGCGGCGGATCGGTCTGGGCGCTAGGGATTTACTAGCAATGTGTCAGCAGTATCATCCGGAGGCGATCGCTCCTTCTGCGGCCAAGCAAGCAGCAGAGGTGCGTCAAGCGCAGCTTGATCTTTTGGAAAAGGAATTGGTGGGTCGCTTGGGACAGCTCGCAAACTATGATCCGGCGCTACAACTCAGTCGTCCGGTGCTTAGGTAGCTTGCAGGATCAGTAACTCGCGAGCGACGACCTGATCAGGGCGGCGATAGATGAGCGGTGTGCGGTTAAGCTGGTGATAGCCGAGCTGTTGGAGGTTTTTTATTAGCGGCAGATGAGTGGCCCGGCCGGACGCGTCGTACCACGCTGGCACGGCGATGCATAGCGGCGTGTTTGGAGCTAGCTGCGGACGGATATTAGTGAGGAAGCCGGTGATAATGTGATTACAGTTGCCGGCAACTTCTGCTAGTTTTTGAGGTGCGGGCGGTGCGGAAAAGGGCTGTCCGAGGTAAGTTTCGCAGACAACGGCAGTGAGGTGCGTGCTGTTTGGCCAGTGGTGCGTGGTGGCGTCGGCTTGATGAATGTCAATGACGTTGCCGGGTGCGGTGAACGTTGATTGTAGCCACGACAGGTTCTCAGTGGTGTAATCAACCATTTTTTGGCTGAGGTCGGTGCCGACGACGTCGTAGCCAGCAAGCAGGGCTTCTTGCAGGACGGTGCCGGTGCCGCAGAAGGGGTCAAGTATTGTCACGACAGGTCGGATTCCAGCCATCTCCTCTAAGTCGAATGCATCCGGCAACGCCGTCCGCAGAACCATCGACTTATCGGAGATGCTGGAAGCCGAGCCTGTCGCAGAATTGCTGCACGATCTTTGACCGGTCAGCGACCCAGCACCCAGCGCCAAATTCAGCATAATCTGCGCCAGTTTGGGCGGCAGCATGCCAACGAAGGCGTCGCGCTTGGGACGATGGCGGTCGCGGCGGGTATAGGCGGTGATATTCTGGACGCCGCGGCTTTCGGCGATGATCAGGCGGCGGTCGGTCGTTTTGACGAGCAACAGTTCGACCTTGTGCGGCGAACTGCCAAGCTTGTTATTGTGTGCGGTGGCGGTAGAGAGGGTCGGCTGGTCGTTGGGGATGAGGCGGAGGCTGGTACCCGATTTTTTCAGGGATGATTTGAGGATCAGACCGGTTTTTTGGACATCGCGGGCGCCAACAGCCAGGTTATGGGCGCTGAGACCGAGGGTGATTTTATGCGGCGAGTGCGCCCACTTGGCGTGATAATGCTGGGTGATGAAGCGCGAGGCGGCGAGGAGTGAGGCCTTATCAGTGCGGCTGGCCGGTAGCTCGGTGATCACTTCGGCGCATTTGATGGTGCCGCCCAGGGTAGTGATGTCGAAGTCAGATGTTTGAACTTCGGCAAACTGCTGGCTGATGCGATGAACGCAGTCCGCGCCAAAAACCGCCGCAAGTTCGGCGAGCGAGATCTCTGGCTGGCGACCAAGCAGGGCGATATACATGGTTTGATTATAGCAAAAACTGCGTGATATAATTGACGATATGGTGTCGAAAGGGATACAGCAGTTTTTAGAGGCACTCAAGTCACCGCGGACGATCATGAGTATCGTGACGCTGGCGGTGCTGGTACTGATCATTTTTCTGTCGCGTGCGGAACTGATGCGGGCGTGGGAGCTGCTCGGCCGGGCAAATATCTGGCTGTTGATGCTACTGGTGCCGTTTCAAATTATCGTCTATTTTGCGGGCGGTGAGATGATTTTTGCCTATCTTCGTGATAAAAAACTGATCGGGCATATCTCGCGGTTTGAGCAGACGCGGATTGCGCTGGAACTGAATCTGGTTAATCATATTTTTCCATCGGGTGGTGTGAGTGGTATTTCCTACACGACGTGGCGAATGCACAAGCTCGGTGTCAGCTCAGCGCGCTCGACGTTTGCTCAGGTGATACGTTACGTGACGGGCTTTTTGTCGCTGATGGTGCTGCTGATCCTAGCGGTATTAATCTTGTCAATTGACGGGCAGGTCAATCGCTACATCGTAACGTCAAGTTTCTTCCTCGTGCTAGTGGTGCTGGCGCTAACATTTGGGCTGATTTTTATGTTCTCGTCGCGAAAGCGGATGCACAACACGGCGGTGCGGGTGTCGCGGCTAATCAACGCGGTAGTGCGCTGGGCGACACTGGGCAAGATCAAGCGGCTGCTGGTTTCGACGAAAATTGAGGCGTTTTTTGCCGAGATGCATGATGATTTCGTGGAACTGTCGGAGCATCGAGGCCTACTCATCAAGCCGCTGGTCTGGGGTGCGATTTATGCCATTTTCGATGTGCTGATGTTCATCGTAGCCTTTTGGGCGCTAGGCGTATCGGTTAATCCAGCGGTGCTGATCATCGGCTACGGCGTGGCGGGACTGGCGAGCCTGGTGGCCTTTACGCCGGGTGGTGCGGGTGTGTACGAAGCGATTATGATCGTTTTTCTCAGCATGACCGGTGTAGCGCCGGACGTGGCGATCGCTGGAATTGTGCTGACGCGTGTGATCTTGCTTGCAGGGACGATTATCTTTGGGTATATATTTTATCAGCACGCGCTGATCAAGTACGGGCAGCCAGATGACGACGATAGCGCCGCGGTTTAGTGTCAGCGGCTTTGTAGCGGTTGTCAATCAAGTACTGGAGACGGCTGTCCCGGTCGTCGAGGTTGAAGGCGAGGTTGCTGAGTTCGCGGTGCGTCAGCAAAAGTTTGTCTTTTTTACCCTCAAGGACAATGAGAGCGCGGTCAATTGTTTCATGATGTCCTGGCAACTCAGGACGCCGATCGAGGAAGGGATGCGCGTGATGGTGCAGGCCTCAGCCAAGCTAACCGCCAAGGGTAAGTTTAGCCTAACGGTACAGGAGGTCAAGCCGCTGGGTGCGGGTCACCTCAAGCGCAGCGCCGAGTTGCTCAAGGCGAAACTGGCGGGCGAAGGGCTGTTTGATACGGAACGGAAGCGTCCCTTGCCGCCATATCCTGCTCGCGTGGCGGTCATTTCCAGCACGCAGGCGGCGGGCTACGCTGATTTTATGAAAATTGCTGGTGAGCGCTGGGGCGGGGTGAAGTTTATCGTCGCTCATGTTAAGGTTCAGGGCGACGGTGCGGCCGATCAGGCGGTGCGGGCGATTGCCCATTGTAATCAGCTGGCGGAGCCGCCAGAGG
>CAUUSE010000024.1:0-10159 GCA_963547725.1 uncultured Candidatus Saccharibacteria bacterium
TCTGACATTTGCTCATGTGTTTCGCCGTGAAGGTCAAGCCTGCCATCGCCACCCCGATCAGGAGATTATCAAGCTAAAAGTCGGCGGTCGCGGTACGCATGTTTGCCCAGTCTGCCAGAGGCCACCGATATTTGACAAATAGTGGTTTATAGTGTATGCTACAGGAATATGGCAGGAATAGATCAACCACCACGCAATGGTCAATTTGGTAAAGAGCCGGATTGGGAGTGGTCGGATATATTGGGTGATCCAGATGACATGGATACTGAACTGGCGGCCCTAGTAGAAAAAGCGGAGCAGACTTTTAGGGTGAATTCGAAGATTAACGACATGTTGGATAAACATGGCGTCAATACAATTTATCAGCTGGGATTGAGTGATGAAGAGTCGTCCAAAAGAGAGGATGCTGCCCTTGAGGGTTACCGACAAGATGTAGAAAACGGTGATTTTAGCAAGCTAGACACTTCAGCTCTTGATGAGTGTCGAGGTGATGAGTTAGCACTGGCCGAAGCAATTGATTTGCAGCTACGAGTTTACATCGAAAAGCGTATTGCGAGTGAAATATTTGTGATAATGTGTGCGACACCTGAGCTGGATTCTCAACGCGTGATGGATGGCACCGAGAAAACAGACACGATTGCAAGCTATCTGCTAGCGCTTGATGAGACGTCCCGCTCGCCTTGGTTTAAGTTTCTCAACGAAGCACTTGGTGGTGAGGATGTTTTACCAGAACAGGTAGAGCGGGTAATGCATGCTCAAGCTGCCGCCAATAAGACAAGGGATCAGGATGCTAAATTTCTCGAGTTTCTTGACGGTATATTTATGGAAACCGGTGGTGGACTCTCCGATGAGCAGATGTTGTCTGTGGCAAGCAGTGTGACTAGCCTTGTGGTAATAGAAGAGAAGGGCAGTCAGGGTCATAAAGAGGGGTCCTTATACTCAAATTATATGGCAGAACTGGAGAGTATTGGCTTATCCGATCAGCAAATCACTGAGCTAATAGCTGCACATAAAAAGATTATGCAAAAGCCGCCTAAAGCGGAAGAATAAATCAGTATACCAAAAGCTATTGCCTAAGGGGGTATTTGGTATAATTAAGTCGTGATCTATCTCCTCCATGGCGACAACGAATTTGAGAAACGGGCAGCGCTTGCGGCGCTGGTTGGTGATATGGAGGTGGTGCGGCGCGATGGTGAAGAACTGACGGTCGCCGAGATCTGTGAGGTGGTGATGGGGCAGAGTTTGTTTGCCTCTGAGCAGGCAGTGGTCATTGCTGATGCGAGTCAGAACCTGGCGCTGTGGCGTGATTTGCCGGAATTGCTCAGCGGCGTGGTGACCACAGTTGTCCTTCTGGAGACAAAACTTGATAAGCGCACAAAGACGTATAAGTGGCTGCAAAACCATGCCGAGGTAAGGGAATATGCTTGTTTCACTGAACGCCAAAAGCCGCAACTAAGCGCGTGGTGTGTTGAGCGGGCCACGGTGCATGGGGCCGTGTTGACAGCGGCACAGGTAACGACGTTGATCGATCGGCTGGGGTTTGATCAATCACGGCTTGATCTGGTGTTGCAGCAGTTGGCCCTGGCTGGCGAACTGAATGATGAGCTAATTAATGCACTGGTGCCGCTGGCTCCGGCTGAAAGTGCGTTTGAGCTGTTTGCGGCGATGCTGGATGGCGACCAGGGGAAAGTGCGCGCGATCATTGCCTATCTCGAGGCAGAGAGCGGTGATGATGGGGCATACCAGACGCTGGGGCTACTGGTTTCACAATTAGTGCAACTGAACGCACTGGTGCTGTCTGGCGGTGACACGGGGGCGGTGGCTCGTGATTTTGCGGCCCATCCGTATGCACTGCGAAAGGTAGCGCCGTATGCAGCGCGGATGACGCAAGCGCAACTTGCGGTAATTAATTCTGCCTTGGCGCAGGCTGATGAGCATATGAAGACAACCCGTGTGTCGCCGTGGCTATTGGTTGAGGCGGCGCTGATTGATGTGACTAGGAGAGATCGCTAAGCTAGCAAACTGTTTATACACTTGACAAAATAAGTATGATATAGTACAATGCAAACCACTATTAGTTTATTAGAAAGGTAAAAAGGAATTAGCCATGGTATTCAAAGATACGGAGCTTGATACGCAGGGGTCTGATAAACAACAGTCTTTAGACGAACGGCAAAGGCAGTGGATGGAGCTGGGGCTCGAGGAAAAAATGGCTAGAAAAGAAACAGAGATTAGCCGAGAAGCTATTGACAATGAGCCTGCGTTAGTGATCGCCGAGATGGCAAAGTATGTTGGCGAAGAGTGTCCTCATCTCGTTCAGGTATTTGAGGAGACTAAACGTATGCGACCATCTGACAAACACCTGAGCTCATTAGCGGCAAATATAGATATAAGGTTAAATGAAACAAGACCCGAAGAATTGCATGAGATTGCCAGGGAGATCAAGGATAACTATGATACATGGGCAGAGGGAAGGGCTGCACCGCCAATTGGCTCAAGAGGTCCACGTGGTGACGGTTATAAAACTCAGTATTTGTATGAAAGTATGATGGGGAACGGGCTTCCTAAGGAATTTTTTGACAAAATGGTCGTGGCATCCGTTCATTTTAATTATGTTTATCACCCAGACTCTTCGCAGAGTCAGATATATCAACAAATGCGACTTAACTCAGGGCGAGTGTCTGACATTGATGAGCTACAGGAGCAAACACTGAGAATTGCTGATGAAAGTCTTTATGATGCGGTAAAGCTGGTTATAGGGAAAAAAGAGCATGTGATTCGTGGAGTTTTTTGTGAGACGGACAATTATTACCCACAGCTCGTAACTCGGATGATAACAACGCTCGAGGTAGATAAGGGCTTGCCACAAGGGGTTCTGTTGGAGCGAGTTAATATGGATGACTTGTTCCATAGAATAAAGGAGGATCTTGGCCCGCGAACAAGCACTAGACTTTCTCGGTACTAGGGCTCACAAATTGTAAAATACTCCCGCCAACCGACGGGAGTATTGTTGATGCAAACGTGAATGGCTAGTTAGCCTCTTTGGCAGCTGGCTTTTTTGCAGCTGATTTTTTGGTAGCGGTTGATTTCGCGGTGGTTTTTGCCGCCGTCTTTACTGGGGCTTTGGCAGCTGGTTTTTTGGTCGCTTCAGGCTTAACACCGGCTTTTTTCGCGATAGCTGAGAGGGTACTCTTGCGCCGGGCAGCAGTATTTTTCTTCAGCAGGTTCTTCTTGACAGCGGTGTCGAGCTCACTGTGAGCAGCGGCTAGCGCCTCAGCACTCGGCTCAGCCATGAAAGCTTTGACGGCTGACTTGATGTCGCGCTTGATACCGATATTGCGCTCGCGGCGCTTTAGGGTTTGTTTGGCCCGTTTGATGGCGGATTTGATGATTGGCATAGATTTCCTTTACCTCTATAAATTTGTTTCGCTAATCAAGGATGGATTATACAGAAAAACCCAATAAAAGTAAAGAGTGGCTCGCATTGACGATAATCTATTGACTTTCCTGAAATGCTTATGTATAATGTGACTCAACGGTATAAACAAAAATAAACAGGGACACAACAATGGCGAGCCAGTCACAAAAGCAGCAGATCATTCAGAGCATCAAAGATGTGACTAATATCTTGGTGACGGTGAGCGCTGATCCATCGGTGGATGAGCTATCGGCGGCGCTGGGGCTGACAATTTTCCTAAATAAACTGGGCAAGCACGCCACGGCTGTTTTTAGTGGCAAAGTCCCGCCGGCGATTTCGTTCCTCGAGCCTGACGAGACGTTTGAAGCCACGGCGGACAGCCTGCGTGATTTTATCATCGCGCTTGATAAGGAAAAAGCCGACCATCTGCGCTACAAGGTGGTTGATGATGCAGTGAAGATTTTTATCACGCCGTACCGGGCGACAATTACCGAGGCTGATCTAGAGTTTTCGCAGGGCGATTATAACATTGAATTGGTGCTCGCATTGAACGTTGAGAGTCAGGATCATCTCGACAAGGCGCTGACGGCTCATGGCAAGATTTTGCATGATGCAGTGGTATCGACGGTGACCGCCGGTATGGTGAGGAGTAATCTCGGGACGGTTGATTGGCATGATGATAAGGCGTCGGGTGTCAGTGAGATGTTAGTCGACCTGATCGATGAGCTGCGGACGCCAAAAGTAACCATGGACGAGCAGATTGCAACGGCGCTGCTGACCGGTGTTGTGGCGGCGACGGAGCGGTTTAGCAATAATTTAACGTCGTCGCGGGTGATGACGTTGGCGGCGGAGCTGATGGCGGTTGGTGCAAACCAGCAATTGATTGCCACCAAGTTGGCCGAGGGGCAGGCGATTAAAGCCGAGGAGCACTCAGAGTCAGAGCAGTCAAGGCAAGCGGCTGATGCAGCTGATGATGAGACGGATAATGACGGCCAGGATGGCTCTAATTTTAAGGTTGAACGGGGGAAGCGCTCGAAGCCAGCTGAGTCAAAAAGAGATGATGGCGCGTTGTCGATTAGCCACGAGCGGCGGGGTAGCCTTGATGATGTGGCCAAGCAGACTCGGGCCGAAGAGCAGGATGCAGCGGCTCGTGTGGCCACGGCGCAGCTTGATCGCCTTCGAGCGGCGTCAGTGACGAGCGGACGGAGCAGTGCGCCATCGACATCGCAACCAATCAGTGCGTCGGTGTCGGCTGAGCCAGAAACGGCCACGCCACTACTAGGTGGAACGTTGAACGCAACGACGGAGCGGGCGGCTGAGGATAAGCGCCGCGATCTTGACACTGATCAAAACAAGACTATCTTGCATCACGGCACCTACGTCGGTGCGTCGCGGCCGGCCCTCGGCGAATCGCCGTTGAATGCCGCCACGGGGAAGTCTGATGAACCGCCGAGCGTTGACCCGTTTGCGACCACCAATAAAGACGAAGCGGTCATTGCCGCGCTAAAAGAGGAGACGCAGGCGCTGGCTGACAAGCAGACTCAATCTACCTCGCTGCCATCGCTACCAGATTCTGAGCGCGACGCCCGCGCGGCAATTACCGAGGCGCTGGCTGCTGCACCGCCGCTTGAATCTGCGGCTTCGCCCGCTCCGGTAGTTTCATCTTCGCCGCTACCGACAGTGTCGTCTACTCCGGCTACGCTCGCTGATATTGAGTCTAATGTAATGCATGGCCTGCCACCGCTGCCTGATTTCTCTGACTTCTCAGGATCAGGTTTGCCACCGCTGCCACCAGCTCCGGTCGGTGCTGCAGACGGGGGGCTACCAGCGTTGAACACATCGCCTTCAGCACCGTCCGCCTCTACACAGCCGCGCACCTTTAATCCGTCCCAGTTCCAGATCCCGGGGCAAAAATAGCCCATGGACGAGGTGTTGCTCATTGATAAGCCGGCTGGCATGACCAGTTTCGGCGTGGTAGCGCGGCTGCGGCGAGTGCTCAGCCGGGCGGCGGGCAAGAAAGTGAAAGTTGGCCATACTGGTACGCTTGATCCGTTCGCCACGGGACTGATGATTATCGTGACGGGCAAGAAGTGTCGCGAGGCCGATACCTTTACCAAGCTCGATAAGTGGTATGAAGCAGAAATCATGCTTGGCGAGGTATCGACGACCGGTGATCCTGAGGGTGAACTGACTCGCGTGTCGGAGCGGCAGCCACCTCGTAGTGAGGTTGAAGCGACGCTCGGTACGTTTGTGGGTGAAATTAAACAGCGCCCGCCGATATTTAGCGCCATCAAGATCAATGGCCGTCGGGCCTATCAGCTGGCGCGTCAGGGTCAGTCGGTCGATATGCCGGAGCGTACCGTGTCGATCTACGCCCTGGAGCTTGTTGCTTATGAGTATCCTCGTCTGGTGATTCGAGCGCATGTTTCGAGCGGTACGTACATTCGGAGTCTAGCGGTTGATATTGGTCAGAAGCTAGGAACAGGGGCCTATTGCCGGCAACTACGCCGCCAGGCTATCGCTGAATATGACGTCGCTCAGGCAAAACCATTAGCGGATTTTGGGATTTTGTCTTGAAGTGCTATTATCAAATCATGGGTAGGCAGACAGGTTTTACAATCGTTGAACTATTAATTGTGATGGTCGTGATCGCGATTTTGGCGACCATCGGTATTGTGGCGTATTCAGGCGTGCGCCAGGATGCTACTGATACTAAGATTCGTTCCATCGTCAAGATCGCCGGGGACGCGCTGCAGGTATATGAAACGCAGAGACGAACGCTGCCGTCAGGACAGGGGACGTTCAATAGTGCGAATAGTGTTGACTCGCTTGTGCCGCAGTATATCCAGCCGGGGTATCGCGAGGGTGTCAGCAGCAAGAACGCGTCTGGTCCAGACGATATTTTTGTCTGGTATCCATGCAAAGATACCTCCGGCAAGGTAACAGGTATCGCGGTATTTGCGGCCCTTAATTCCGCCAAGCCGCAGGAGTCGGCTCAAGTTAACGCGGTCAAGGCGACCTGCAACATTCCGGGCGCAGCCGTGCCGACTACGGGTAGACCAGCCTATAATTACGTGCAGACATTTTAGTAGTGCAGCTGATTTGCGTTTTTAGCGTAGCATTGGTATAATGACGAAGCTATGATTAGCAAAGACGATAAAGCGAAAGCAATTGCTTTGACTCAGGTCAATAAAGACGACGTTGGCAGCCCGCAGGCGCAGGTGTCGATCTTGACGGCTCGTATCAAAGAGGTCACCAAGCACCTGAAGGCGAACAAACACGACTTCATGGCGCGCCGTGGCTTAATCCAGATGGTTGGCAAGCGCAAGCGCCTGCTCAGATACCTGGAGCGAACTGATTTTGAGAGTTACAAAGCAGTTGTGGCTGCCCTGGGCCTGCGTAAATAGTCGCGCCGGGTAGTTGTACGGATATCCACCTTGATATATCACGAGGTGGGTATTTTGTTTAGCGCGGTGTAGCTACAAAAACTGTCCGGCCGTCAGCCGCGCCGCCGAGGGTGCATGAATAGAGGGTAAGCTGTGGTTTGTTGGTTCGGTTTTCGATGTGAACGGCATCCGGCTTGACATCAAATAGCCGGGATATGACGTAGGTGTAGCGCTTACCCTGGTAGTCGATAATTATTTCATCGCCGATGCGCAGCTTATCGATGTTGTAGAATGGTGATTTTTGGATGGTTTGTTGCGGCGTCAAGCCCATGATAAATCGGTGGGCCGACAAGACAAAATTACCGCCATCAACTGGGTTGCCATTCTCTGGTTGGCGCCACCATGCACCCCGCTCCATAGTCTCGGCGCCACCAGTAGTGTACGGCACGTTAATGTCAATTTTGGGAATATAGAGACGGTCCTCGGTGATCTTGGTTTCTGGCGTAGCGGCGAGAAGCTGGGTGGTTTCGTTGCGCGTCGGGTTAATGAGTTGGGCGCGAAAGAACGGACTAAACGCCGTGATGAGTGTGTAGCCGCCGCCAGCGAGCATGATGATAGCCAGACTCATACTGAGCCATCGGCGGCGGTTTTTGGCGTGGGCTGTCTGCTTCACTTGTTGATTGTAGCATGGGCGGGTCAGCCTAGCAGCATGGGTCGTTGTTTTACCGGGGTGAGCCGATCTGTTTTTTGGTGTTGTTTGACTTTTTATAGTTTTTATGCTAAATTACAAAGTATGAATGAATACGCGCCGCGGGCTGATAAATTACCGCCAGATGTGGCTAAACAAGCGGCAAGAGTCAGTGAAGTTGTGGCTGCTGTTAAGAAGCAGATTGGTCCGGATGGGGGACGATTAAGTGATGGCCCGCTGCATCTTGAGAGGTTGGAAGAGCTGAGTGCTGATGATCATAATTCAAGATTTACAGATGCGGATGATTTTTGGAAAAACGGTATGGATCCGTCGCGAGCAAATCCGTCACAAGACGAATCTGATACATCTGAAAAACTGCCGAGTAAATTTGTTAATAATTTTTGGCAGTACTTCTTTCCGGATGAAATGTTTGAGAAGGATGAGCTGTTGGGCTCGGTTGTGCTAAGCAAACCACCGCGACAACGGTTGAAGCTGGCGGGAGGAGAACTCCTCACATCGGTTCAGCAGTTGTTTGGGATGTTATTTGAGGATACCAATATTGATAGCCACAAACTTGCTACCCTGGAGTCAGCAGCTGGTGAAGAGCACCTTACCGATCTTAAGGAGGCAATGTTTATGCTCTATGTGCTGGCACTACATACGGTTACTCAACAAGATGCTGTTGGGGCTGGGTGTCCGAGCGCACATGCTTATTTATGTCTGTAGGAGCTTCATATGACGAGTCATGAACAATCGGAAAAAAAGAGTCCAATAAGTCGGCGCGGTCTATTATGTGGTGCGGTTGGGACAGCGGCGGCCATAGCTGGTGGGTTACTTATGAACTGTGGCGATGAAAGTCAACGGAGATTCTTGATAGAGACGAATGCTTCAAAGCTTGATCTTGATTGGGCGTATGAGATATATGGCCAAGCCCGTGATATGTTTCGGCAATGTATTGAGGAGGCGCCCGTGTTTACGAGTGAGATACCGCCGATATTGCCACCGCCCGCGTCGGTATCTGTCTCTCGAGACGGAGGTAGGCGTGGTTTTATGACGGGGGGTGCGCTACTTCGTAAGGCCGGTCATTCTGAGCGAGCAGTGATAGGCACGGGAGTCTCTTCGGATTTGGGTGATGATAGTAGGGTGCGCGTAGCCGTCGCGTTTGAATTGTTGGCAGGTAAGCCCGAAGCTAAGATTGCTGAGCTGATGGCGGTTTGGGGAGTATCGAGGCGAGGGTTACCGACAGAACGTGCCTTTCGGGGTATACTGTATGAAATTGATCCGGAAGAGCTGATGCTATCCTTTGTGCCAGTATCTCAGAGGCAACCGACAGCGCCAACTAGTGAGCAGCCGTATGAGTGGACTGCTATGCTGCCGGGAATGGAGAGTTTTAATGTGATACAACAAGTCATTGGTGCGGCTGGCGGTAGCTCACCGGAGGTGTTGTCACCAACGCCAGAGGTTTTGGATCGAGTAAGTGAGCAGCTCGCTGCGGTTCGGGATGCGTTTGCTCAGGCCGGCTTCCTATAAAGCGTGCGGCGCTGTGATATAATAGATGGTACGAAGCATAACCCGCAGACGGTGATGGATGTGTGGTGTGTTGATAGTAAACCAGCATGCATACACCTGTTACTGTCTTTGCGAGAAAGAGAGGATCTATGGCAATTATTAACCCGAGTGGCAAGGAGATTTTTTCGGTTACTACGGAATTATGCGGCCGACCGTTGACACTGGAAGTCAACCGTGTTGGTTTTCGGACGACGGGCAGCGTGCTGGTGCGCTATGGCGATACGGTGGTCTTGGGCAGTGCTCAGGTGGGCAGCCGGCCGGTGCAATTGGATTATTTCCCGCTGTCGATTGATTATGAAGAACGGTTTTATGCAGCGGGTAAAATTTCTGGCTCGCGGTTTATCAAGCGCGAGGGTCGGCCGAGCGACGAGGCGGTGCTGATCGGCCGGTTGATTGATCGTCCGATTCGACCGCTGTTCCCGAAGGGTTATCGCCAAGAAGTGCAAGTGGTGGCGACAGTGCTGAGCATGGATCCGGATTTCCGCCCGGACGTGGTGGCGATGATTGCGGCGTCGAGTGCCTTGATGCTGACCGGGACGCCGTTTGACGGACCGGTAGCAGGGCTCCGCGTCGGGCGGGTGAATGGCGAGTTTAAGGCCTTTTTGACGCCAGAAGAGCGCCAGCAATCTGATTTGGATTTGGTGGTGGCGGGTATCGAGAGTGGCATCACCATGGTGGAGGCTGGCGCCGAGGAGGTATCAGAAGAGGTGATCGTCGACGCTATGGCCTGGGCGCACCAGATGATGCAACCGGCGATTCAGTTGCAGCGAGAGTTGGCAGCCAAAGTGGCGCCAGCCGCACAAGAATATGAATTAGTTTTACCTGATGAAGCAATTCAGCAGACGGCTGATGCGTGGGTTGATGGCAGGCTGGGCGAGAAAATTCGCCGACCATATCCGGAGCGCAACGAAATGATTCGCGATATTCGTGCTGAATTTCATGAGGCGATGGCTGAAAAACTTGGCATAGGCGAAGAAGAATATAACGAAGTTCGCAATGATTATGACGAGGCGTTCACGCTGGCATTGCACAAAGATGTTCGTCGCGGTATCGTCGAGGACGGCAAGCGCCCGGATGGCCGCGCTTTGACGGAAATTC
>CAUUSE010000025.1:0-9398 GCA_963547725.1 uncultured Candidatus Saccharibacteria bacterium
TCAAAAAGGCTGGCTTGAAAATACCAACTATTCACAAGGGCTGGTTTGCTGATTTCACTCCTGAGGACGTGCCGGAAAGTATCAGTTTTGCATTTTTTGACGGCGATTTCTATGAGTCAATTACCGATTCATTCCGCCTGTGCGACGGCAAATTTCAAAAAAGAGCGACCATCGTCGTTGATGACTATGCCAATGAAGCCTTGCCAGGTGCCGCACGGGCGGTTGATGCATGGCTGAGGCGCCATCCGGCTCGGCTGATAGTCGAGGCA
Organism: uncultured Candidatus Saccharibacteria bacterium; assembly: GCA_963547725.1. Classification (GTDB taxonomy): domain Bacteria; phylum Patescibacteriota; class Saccharimonadia; order Saccharimonadales; family Saccharimonadaceae; genus Nanosynbacter. The sequence continues at coordinate 270 of CAUUSE010000025.1, forward strand.
TCCTTGGCGATCATTCGAGAATGAGGCATATTTGACGATAGCTAATTTTTCCTGCATAATAGTAAGAGCATGACAGCGTTTTTTACTACATTCTCCTCGTCATTTCAGCTGGCGATATCATTCTGGCCATTTGCTGCACTGCTCTTGACATTTCCGCTGCTCGTTGTACAGTATATGCGATTACGACGGCTAGTAGTCGGCAGGATGGTCATGGTGTATCTGGTTGTATTGTATGCACTGGGACTCGTGGCGTTTACGCTCTATCCGATGCCAGATAATCCAGCATGGTTCTGTGCGCATCATGCAGTCTCACCACAACTACATCCGCTCGCATCAATTATGGACATACAGGCTGAAGGGTTGCGGGCTGTTCTACAGGTAGTGATGAATATAGTCTTTTTTATGCCGTTCGGTATGTTTTTACGAGTGATGTACCCTGTACGCTGGTACATGGTTGTACTATTAGGACTCGTTCTATCACTAACGATTGAAGTGACCCAGCTAACGGGTGCGTTTGGCTTGTATCCATGTAGTTATAGGCTGTTTGATGTTGATGACTTGTTGCTCAATACCGGAGGTGCTTTGGTCGGCTATTGGTGTGGTCGGTTGCTGCCAGATCTGCGCAATGTAAAGCATGGCGAGACCGTGACAACACAGCCGGGCCTAGTGCGGCGATTAGTGGCGTTTATACTTGATGTGGTTGTGGTGCTTGTAGTGAGGACGTGTATCGGTATTATATTGTATATCACGATGCCGGGTTTGGCGGGAAATACTGTTGCGGGACTGTCATATGGTATTCTCGCTGGCGGTGAGTTAGTAGTCCAGCTGATCATGCCGCTCATGATGGGTGGGCAAACGATTGGCGGCTGGATGACGGGAATATCATTGGATGATCGTGAACGTTCTTGGCCTCATCGATTGACAATGTATCTGCTGCGATTGGGGTATATTGGCTTGTTCATGTATGGCATTGTGCTAGGGCCTAGGGCTGGCATGCCTGTTGTCATTGGCTGGCTTGGGGTGACATTAGTTAGCTGGTGGCGATACCGGCGTTTGCCGTATACGATTATTGATGCAGTTTGGCCTCGTAGGCGGTAATTCACAGCCAGCTAAGTGGTACTTGTGTTCTCGGGCGTATATGCTATATTGTTAGTATAACCATAAACAAAAAGGGGATGGGGGTATGGATCCATTACATATTACATCAGAAATTGGCCGACTCAAGGCGGTGCTGTTGCATCGTCCGGGCGAAGAATTAGAAAACTTAACACCAGACTACTTGACCGATCTGCTGTTTGACGACATTCCGTATTTGCAGGTCGCCCAAAAGGAGCATGATGCGTTTGCTCAGGTATTGCGTGATCACGGTGTTGAGGTGTTGTATCTTGATCAGCTGGTGACCGAAGCGCTACACACTGATCAATTACGTGAGCAGTTTGTTGATGAAATGTTGGCAAATTCAAAGCAAGGGTCACGCCGTGTTACCAGAGTGCTGCGCCAGTTCCTGCTAGACCTACCAACGAACGCGATGGTGCGTAAAATCATGGCCGGTGTGCGCAAGGATGAGATCACGCTGCCGCCAGATCAGCATCAGCAGCTGCACAATATGATCGAGAAAAATCACTATCCATTCTATCTCGATCCGATGCCGAACTTGTACTTTACGCGTGACCCGGCTGCAACCATTGGTCACGGTCTGACGATCAACAAGATGCACTGGCCGGCGCGTCGTCGAGAGTCGCTATTCATGCGCTACATCATTGATCATCATCCACGGTTTGCCGGCAAGAATGTGCCGGTGTGGTATGATCGTCACGAAAAGTTCTCAATTGAAGGTGGTGATGAGCTAGTGTTGAGCAGTGAAGTGATGGCCATCGGCGTGTCGGAGCGCACCACGGCTGAGGCAATTGAAAAGATGGCGACGAAACTGTTTGCTGGCTCTGGCTTTAAGAAGGTCGTTGCTATGGAGATTCCGAAGTCGCATGCCTTTATGCACCTGGATACGGTGTTTACCATGATCGATCGGGACAAGTTTACCATTCATCCGGAAATCCGCGATCGCGGCGGTAAGATGAATTGTTTCGTATTGGAAAAGGTTGAGGGCCAACCGTTCCCACGTATTACGCACGAGACAGATCTCGAGCATGTCCTGCGAGTGGCCTTGGGGCTGCCGAGCGTTACCTTGATCGAATGTGGCGGCGGTGATCCGATTGCAGCAGCCCGCGAGCAGTGGAACGACGGCTCGAACACCTTGGCGATTGCGCCGGGCGTGGTGGTGACGTATGACCGCAACTATGTGACGAACCAAAAATTGCGCGAGCACGGCGTTGAGGTTATTGAAGTCAGCGGCGCTGAGCTTGGCCGCGGCCGTGGTGGTCCGCGCTGTATGAGCATGCCGCTAGTACGGGAGGATGTATAAATGGCACAAAGTTTGAAAGGGCGATCATTCCTAACACTGGGTGATTTTACTGCGGGTGATATTCGGTTGCTACTAACGACGGCGAATGAATATAAGCGGATGAAGTACGCCGGTACGCCGCATCGGATTCATGAGGGCAAGAACATTGCGTTGTTGTTTGAAAAAACCTCGACGCGGACGCGCTGCGCCTTTACGGTGGCGGCCAACGACCTCGGTATCGCGCCGGAATATCTCGGTAAAGACGATATTCAGCTTGGCAAGAAAGAGACGGTCGAGGACACCGCCAAGGTGCTGGGCCGGATGTTTGATGGTATTGAGTTTCGCGGTTTTGCACACAAAACAGTAGAAGATTTGGCGAAGCACGCCGGCGTGCCGGTGTGGAACGGATTGACTGATAAGTTCCATCCAACGCAGATTCTAGCCGACTTTATGACTATCGAGGAGCACCTCGGTCGGCTGCACGGCGTCAAGCTGGTGTTTGTCGGCGACGGCCGCAACAACATGGCTAATAGTCTGCTGCTCGGCTCGGCCATCATGGGGCTGGACTTTCGGATTTTGGCGCCGCGTGAGTTGTTCCCTGAGGAGGGACTCGTCCATCACGCGCATGAGCTAGCGCACCAGAACCACGGGCGGATTACTATCACTGATAATTTTGAGGAAGCCCTGCGCGGTGCGGATGTCGTTTACACCGACGTTTGGGTGTCGATGGGCGAAGAGGATAAGTTCGCTGAGCGCATCAATCAGCTGCGTCACTTCCAGGTTAATCGCGACATGCTGAACCTCACCGGCAATCCTGAGGTCAAGTTCATGCACTGCCTGCCGGCCTTTCATGATGCATTGACCACGACCGGTCAGCACATCAGGGACGACTTCGGACTGGAGTCAATGGAGGTGACGGATGATGTCTTCCGCTCACCAAATTCGATTGTCTTTGATCAGGCGGAAAATCGTATGCATACCATCAAGGCGGTTATCGCTTTGACGCTGTAGATGTCGTAATACAGGAGTAAAGGAGGCTCCGGACATGGTAGAAAAAATGAAAAAAATTAAGAAAAAGCTGCGCTCGCCCTCAGCCTTTACCGTGCTGTTTGTGGTGATTGCCTTGATGGCAGTCCTGACGTGGATTATCCCGTCTGGTGTGTACAACACAAAACCAGATCCAAATGATGCGGAAAAGACAGTGCGCATCGCTGGTACGTATAAACAGACTGATAAAGTCACTACTAAAAAAGCCGATGACGGCACCGAGACAACCACCAACTCCCGCCAAGGTTTGTGGGATGCAGCACTTGCGCCGATCAAGGGCATGAGTGAGAAGCTCGACGTCATCGTCTTCGTGTTAATCCTTGGTGGCTTCCTCGGGGTGACGATGAAGACTGGCGCGCTGGATGCGACACTGGGTGCCATGCTACGCAAGATGAAGGGCAAGGAGAAATGGCTCATCCCAATTCTCATGACGTTCTTCGCTATCGGTGGTACCACCTACGGCATGCAGGAAGAGGCGGTGGCCTTTTATGCGCTGGTGGTGCCGATCATGATGGCGGCTGGCTACAACGCTATGACCGCGGTGATGGTGATCGTGCTCGGTGGTGGTGTTGGTGTGCTTGGCTCGACCTTGAATCCATTTTCGACTGGTATTGCTGCCAAGTCGGCTGACGTGCCGCTCGGTAATATATTGGGTCTTCAATCGATCATTTTGCTGCTCTGTTTGGTCGCGGCTATCGTGTTCACTATGCGATATGCCTCAAAGGTAAAAGCTGGTAAGTATAAAGATGATGTTCGGTATAAGCCAGCCACCACCGCACTTGATATGAGCAACGTGCCAGAGTTTACCGGTCCGCGTAAAGCAGTGATGGCGGTCTTTGGCGTCACCTTCCTATTGATGATCATCTCGCTTATCCCGTGGGGCAACTGGGGGATCACGCTGTTCGCTGATATCCATAAGTGGTTTGCAGAGCTACCGGTCGTTGGTGCTATCTTGGGTCTTGATCATGTCTTGCCATTTGGTGAGTGGTACTTCAACGAGATCTCGACCCTGTTTCTGTTGTCAACCTTAGTCATCGCAGCGATTTATTATCGCCAATTCAAGAAAGAGGAAGTCTTTGTTGTTGACACCTTCCTGAAGGGTACGGCCGACCTACTGAGCGTGGCACTGATCATTGCGGTGGCAGCTGGTGTTGGCGTGGTGATGCAGAATGGTGCCATCCAAGACACGATCATCAGCTGGGGTGAATCTGCACTGAAGGGTGCGGGCAGTTTGGTTGGCGTTCTGGCCTACATTTTCTACTTGCCGATGAGCTTTATCATTCCGTCATCATCAGGTCTAGCGGCAGCAACTATGCCAGTCATCGCGCCGGTGGCTGATCTAGTCGGCTCCAGCAAGGAGATCATCGTTGTCGCATTTGCAACAGCATCGGGTCTGTTGAATATGATGGCGCCAACCATTGCTTCGTTGATGGGCGGTCTGGCCCTAGCCGGCGTGTCGTACCGTGCATGGTTGAAGCGTTCAATGCCGATCATGATTATTTTTGCGATAATTAGCCTCGTAGCTATCACGGTATACGGAGCCATCGCCTAATGAATCAGCAGCGAACCATTGTCGTCGCGCTTGGAGGCAACGCCCTGCAAAAGCAGGGTGAGGCCTCGTCTCAGGCGCAGCAGCGAGTGGCCGACGAAACCATCGCCCAGCTCCTGCCGCTGATTCAAGCCGGCCACCGCGTAGCCATTGTTCACGGTAATGGCCCGCAGGTCGGTAACATTGTCCTACACGAGGAAGCGATTAACACCGAGGCGGTGCCGAGCTTACCACTAGAAGATTCTGGTGCAATGAGTCAGGGGCTGATCGGCTTTTGGCTGCAGCAGGCGATCCACGATGCACTGGCAACTCGCGGTGTGCATGACAAGTATGCGGTGAGCATCGTTACTCAGACGGTGGTTGATCAGGCTGATCCAGCATTTCAAAATCCAACCAAGCCGATTGGGCCATTCTATTCAGAAGAAGAAGCCAAAAAAGTGCAGGCCGAGCGTGGCTATACGGTGCGTGAGGACTCGGGTCGTGGCTGGCGGCGCGTTGTGCCATCACCAAAGCCTCAGGAAATTATTGAGGCTCCTATCATCAAGGCGCTGGTTGACGCCGGCGTGTTGGTGGTCTCGACTGGCGGCGGCGGTATTCCGGTGCTGCGTGATGCATCAGGTCAATTGAGTGGTGTAGCGGCGGTGATCGACAAGGACTTTGGGGCTGCCAAGCTGGCGGACACACTCGGAGCGGACACACTATTGATCCTAACCTCGGTTGATGCGGCCAAGGTCAATTTTGGTCAGCCGGCAGAGCAGTCGCTCGGCGAGGTATCGGTCGAGGAGCTGCAGCAGCACATTGATGCTGGGCAGTTTGCGGCTGGTTCAATGCTACCGAAAACCCAGGCGGCACTGAGTTTTGTGGCTGGCGCTTCGGGCCGTACGGCGATCATTACCTCGCTGGAAAAAACCGCCGATGCCATTAACGGTGCCGCTGGTACGCGCATCAAGAGTTAGCTCTCATATACATAAACACTCAAAACCACCAGTCGGATAGCTCGGCTGGTGGTTTTTGATGATGGCCTCCGAAGCTTATTGTCATCTAACCGGTACCAAAATATCTCAAATGAGCTATACTAAGAACATGATAGAATACCTGCATTCAACAGGCGAGGTGATCGCACCGATTCAGACATTGCGTAGCGGCAGTTGGCTGCGCTGCGAACGGCCAACCGAAGAGGAAGTGTCCGAGCTGCTGACGCTGGGGATGGATGAGGACATGATTAGCGACGCGCTTGACCCGCATGAGGTACCGCGTATTGAGTTTGATGATGAGTGGACGTACTTGATCGCCCGGCTGCCGGATACCGACGATGATTTTAATGATTTTACTACGCCAATTTTGTTCGGCATTCACAAAGAGTATGTGGTGACATTGTCGCGCGATAGTCTGGGTCGGCTGTGGCAGCCGTTTATTGATAAGACACGGGTACGGACGTCGCGGCGGATTGAACTGGTGGTGGCGATGATCGAGGCGGTGTCAAGTCAGTATCAGCGGCGGGTGGCGACCATCAATCGTCAGATGCGGGCGGCGACTGACGATATTCACACCTTGCGGGCGCGTGATATCGTCACCCTGACCGAGTATGAGCGCAAGTTAAATGACTACCTGGATGCCTTGCTGCCGATGAACTGGGCAATTGAGCGGTTGATCGCCAATCGCAGCTTGCGACTCAAGGACGACGACAAGGATGACGTCGAAGATATTTCCATCGACCTCGAGCAGGTGATTAGCCGGTGTAAATCGCTGCTGCGAACCATCACCAATGTGCGTGATAGCTACCGGGCGGTGATGGATACCCGACTGAATGAGACGATTCGGTTGCTGACGGTGATCACGGTGGCGCTGACTATCCCGACGATGGTGGCCGGGCTGTATGGCATGAATGTGCCCTTGCCGGCCGCGGAGAGCCCGGTGACCTTTTGGGTGGTTATTGGCGGTAGCGCGCTAGCGGCGCTGGCGATTGGCTATTATTTTTTGAAGCGGCGTTAAAGATTCCTCGGGCGTGATAGCGCTTGTGCTTGCTGCCATTTTCGGGTATAATAAAGCGACATGGACATCAAGAAACTGATTCACTTTTTTAAGGATAAATTAGCGCAGCTACCGGCTATGCGCGAGCTGCATGATCCTGAGAATTCGCGGTTCGTTGCCTGGTGGAGTGAGGTGATGGCGACCGGTGAGGAAATGGGCGATGCCTATATGCACCGAGTGATGCGGATTGAGTTCTTGCCGGCGATCGTTTCCGAGGGCGGGGATAATTCAGAGGAATTTGCCCAAGCCTATCAACGCGGCATGGACGAAGCCGAGGCCTTGATGCGGGCGACGATTGAAGGCCTGGAAAACCTCCAACGCAAGGCTGAAGCCGCCAAGCGCAGCCCCAAGCATGCGCACGAAGTGGTCTCGCCTTACGTTGCTCTTAGCGACGAGCAGGTCAAGCAAGTCACTCAGGCGATGCGCCTCGATCGGTATGATGGCCAGACGCAGCGGACGGTCAAGCGCCTCCTCGAGGAGCTCAAAAATGGTGGCACAAACAAGGATGCTATCGTTGACGCCGTAACGTGGCTGGCTGAGCAGCAGCCCGATGCATTGGTGGCGTTTCTGCTAGCGGCAAGTCACGCGGCGTAATGCGGCGACTCGGTTAGGCGTGGGCGATCCCACACCAGACGGGCGAGGCTTATTCTGCCAGTACGCCATATCCCAGTAGTCCATCGTAGCGCTTATCGCGGTTGACGAACACGCGGATGCGGTTCGCCTCATTGCCGCCGACGGTGGTCAAAACACCGTCGTCATGTTTCAAGACGACGTTAGTGTGGTCACCAAACACCGGTGAGCCGCGGTAAATTGCCACGTCGCCAGGACGCGGTTGATAGCCGGAATTAGCAGGCTTGAAGCGACCATTCGCCTCGTAATATTCACGCAAGGTAAACGTTCCCGGAATGCGCCAGCCGCCAGTGTGCGGATTCTTTAATGGCGCGCCCGCCTGCTGCATGATCCAGCTCACAAAATCGGCGCACCAGGCTTCACGGACGCCTTGGCTGAACTTGGTGCCAGCGGATTGTGCTTCGAACTCGGTTTTGGCGAGGCTGATAATTTTTTGCCGGGTCGGATGTAAATTTGTCGTATCAATCTGTGGGAATGTCGCCTCGCCGTGTGACGGATCAATGCTACCGGCGGCTGCTAGCGAATGAAGTTTATGAGTAATCTTTGGCCAGTACAGCGCACCGAGACTGATACAAACAGCGATCAATGGTATCAGCACCAGCGCAAATACGTATCGTTTCCTGAGACGACTCTGTGGCTGCGTGATAGAGAGTTCGGGTTTCTTTGGCATATAGCTAGTATAGCGGCATCGTATCGGCTTGGCTAGATCTCTCGGTTGCACCTCACGCCTGGAGTGCTATAATTACTAGATAATAGATAGCTTGGCAGGGAGTCACTCTATCATTTAAGGTATACAGTGCTGAAATAGAGCGCGGAAAGGAGTTATACATGGCTCAACCTGAACCAATCATAACAGTTGACCAACTCGTCAAGACCTATAGCGGCAAAAATGTTGTTGATGGCGTGTCGTTTGAGGTCAAGAAAGGCGAGATCTTTGGCATCCTCGGCCCCAACGGCGCCGGCAAGACGACGACACTCGAGATGCTGGAGGCACTCAGGCCGATTGACGGTGGCACGGCAGTGATTGATGGGATTAATGTCACGAAGAACCCGAAGCGCGTCAAGAACATCATCGGTATTCAGCTACAATCGACAACGTTCTATGACAAGCTGACCCTGCGCGAACAACTGAAAATGTTTGCCAGCCTGTATGGACAGACGGTTGACGCCGACGCGCTGCTCGCCAAGGTGCAATTGACCGACAAAGCTAAGAGCTACGTCGAGCAGCTTTCGGGCGGACAAAAGCAACGCTTTGCCATCGCGTCGACACTGGTCAATAACCCGACGGTGTTATTCCTCGATGAGCCGACCACCGGTCTCGATCCGCAGGCTCGCCGCAACTTGTGGGACTTGATCAAAGAGATTCGCGATGAAGGCATCACCATTCTTTTGACCACGCATTATATGGATGAGGCTGAGCTGCTGTGCGACCGCTTGGCGATTATGGATAATGGCAAGATCATCACCATTGATA
>CAUUSE010000026.1:0-9001 GCA_963547725.1 uncultured Candidatus Saccharibacteria bacterium
CCGAGGAGGAGGTCGGGCATTTGATGGGTCTGCTGCTCAAGGTGCTGGAGTCAGACGTGCCAATATTTTTGGAGCATAATGTGCGGATGCGGGTGATTGGCTCACGCGAGGGGCTGTCAGAGACCTTACGAAAAGCGATTGAGCGCGCCGAGGAGCGAACGCGAAATTTGACGGGCGGCGAGCTGCTTTTGTGTCTCAATTATGGCGGACATTTGGAAATTGCCGACGCGGTTAAAAAAATTGTTCAGTCGGGCGTGGCGGCCGAAGACGTGACACCAGAACTGATCGCTCAGAACTTATATGCGCCAGAAGTGCCGCCGTGTGACCTCATTGTGCGAACAAGCGGCGAACAGCGATTGAGTAATTTCATGCTATGGCGGGCGGCATACAGTGAGCTAATGTTCATCGAGAAAAACTGGCCGGACATGACGATAAAAGATGTGGAGTTCATTCTGGAGGAGTACAAAAAACGTAATCGGCGCTTTGGAGGGTAATAATGGTGTTCATTGGAATTTTGGTTGGGCTGATCATACTGGTTTTGCTGGTGGTGGTGCACGAATTGGGTCACGCGATCGTGGCGCGGCGTAACGGTGTGGTGGTTGAAGAATTTGGTATCGGCTTTCCGCCAGCTGCAAAAAAATGGCGGCCTAAAACGAGCTTTCTCGGCAAGAATGTGGTGTTTAGTCTAAACTGGCTGCCGCTCGGCGGGTTCGTCAAACTGAAGGGCGAATACGATTCTGCCGAAGGCGCGGGAACGTATGGCGGCGCTACTTTTTGGGTAAAGACCAAGATTTTGCTAGCCGGCGTGATGATGAATTGGCTGACGGCTGTCCTGCTGTTTATGATATTGGCGCTGGTGGGGATGCCAAAAATTTTACCACAGCAAGCGGTACTGCCGTTTGATTCACGAGTGGAACGTTCGGCGCTAACGGTGGCGCGAGTGACGCCAGGCTCGCCAGCGGAGAAAGTTGGCCTTCAGCGTGGCGATGAGATGCGAAAGATTGGCGATCATAATGTGGCAACGCCAGCCGAGCTGTCGGCAGCCACGAAAGCGCAGGCCGGTCGTGAGGTGACGATTGAGTTGGTGCGCGGTGGTCAGACGCTCACCAAGCAAGTCCGGCTACAAACTGCTGAGCAAGCAAAAAATGGCGGCTATCTCGGCGTCGGCCCGCAACAGACGGAAACGATTCACAGTACCTGGTCGGCGCCAATCGCAGCAGTGGTGACCACGGGGCAGTTGACGTATGAGACAGTGGCGGGCGTTGGCTCGATCCTCATAAAAACGATCAACGGGACGATCGGGCAATTATTTGGTTCGTCAGAATCTCGCCAGGCGGCCAAGGCCGATCTGGCGGCAGTTGGCGAAAGCGTGGCCGGGCCGGTCGGCATCTTGGGCGTGCTGTTTCCGTCAGTGCTGAGTTCTGGTGTGACGCAGATTTTACTGTTGGCGGCGATCATTTCGTTGACGCTAGCGGTGATGAATGTGCTGCCAATTCCAGCGCTGGACGGCGGGCGGTGGTTTACGATGGCAGGCTTTAAATTATTCAAGAAAAAATTGACCAAAGAGCGCGAGGAAACGATCCAAGGTGTTGGTTTTTTGGTACTAATGGCGCTGACGGTTTTAGTGACGTGGAGTGACATTGCGAAGGTATTAAGGGGATAAAATATGAGAAAGCGGGCGAGAAGTGAAAAAACCCAGTCGCCAAAGGGGCGGCTGAATAAACATAATTGGTGGCTGCTCATTGTGTTGCCAGCATGGACGTATGCGGCGTTTTGGATGGCGCAGCTGGTCGTGCTTGGTCTGGTGTGGGTGCTTAGCCGTGTTGGTGTGCCGCTTGGTTCGGTGAATGAGGTGCTGCTAAACGCGACGGGCTCGGTCGTTGTGTACGTACTAGCGGTGATCTTGGTGGTGAGTCTGCCGTTTTATGTCCGTCGCCGCCGAACGACGCTGAAAGAAATGGGGGTGACCGATTGGCCGTCGTGGTGGGATGTGGTGATTACACCGGCAGCCTTTATTGTATACACGATTTGTTCAGCGGTGTTTTTAACAGTGGTGACTAAACTGGTAGCAATTGATATTCACCAGCCACAAGCACTACCATTCTCGCAGTCAATGCTCGGTACCCAGTGGCAATATATCGCGGCATTTATGACGATAGCAGTGTTGGCGCCAGTGGCGGAGGAGCTACTATTTCGCGGTTATTTGTATGGTAAATTACGGCGGACGGCACCAGTTTGGATGGCGGTTTTGATTACTAGCCTGACGTTTGGGGCGGCGCATTTGTGGGGAGGCAGCGGGTCATTGCAGTGGGCGGTTGCGGCAGACACCTTTGTGCTGAGTATCGTGATGAGCCTGGCGCGGGAGTATACCGGCGCGATCTGGGTGCCAGTTTTGATGCATATCGCGAAAAACAGCATCGCCTTTTATGCGCTGTACGTTAATCCAAACCTTTTAGAGCAACTAAAGTCGGCGCTGCTGCCGCTCATTGGAGGAATATAAAATGCGAATGAGTCAACTATTTACCAAAACGGCCAAGACCGCGCCAGCGGACGAAGTGTCGAAAAATGCCCAGCTCCTCATCCGGGCGGGATTTGTGTATAAGGTGATGGCGGGCGTGTATGCGTATACACCACTGGGGCTACGTGTAGTGGAAAACATCAAACAAATTGTCCGTGAGGAGATGAATGCGATTGGCGGCCAAGAGTTGATCATGACGAATTTGCAGCGCCGCGAGACTTGGGAGGCGACTGGTCGCTGGAGTGATGAAGTGGTCGATGTGTGGTTTAAAACTCGCTTGCAAGACGATACTGAACTGGGGTTGGCCTGGAGTCACGAAGAAGCGATTATGGAAATGATGCAGCAATATGTTAAAAGCTATAAGGATCTACCGGTCAGTGTGTATCAGTTTCAGACCAAGTTGCGCAATGAACTGCGATCAAAGAGCGGTATTATGCGTGGCCGTGAATTTGTCATGAAGGATATGTACAGTCTGCACGCCACACAGGAGGACATGGATCAGTACTATGAACGGGTTATTGAGGCGTATAAGCGCTGCTATGCGCGGTTTGGCATTGGTGATAGTACATTTGTGACGTTTGCTGGTGGCGGGGCGTTCACTAAGTTTAGTCACGAGTTTCAGACGATATGCGAAGCGGGTGAGGATACACTGTACGTCAATGCTGACCAGACGGTAGCTGTCAACGAAGAAGTGCTAGATGATGCTACTAAGGAATTGGGTATCAGTAGAGATGATCTGCTGCCAGTTGTCAGTGCGGAGGTGGGCAATATATTTAAATTTGGTACCGAAAAAGCTGAACAGATGGGTATCATGTACACCGGTGAAGATGGCAAGCAGCATCCGATTTACCTTGCCAGTTACGGCATTGGCATCACGCGGGTGATGGGTGTGATTGCCGAGAAAATGTCGGATGATAAGGGGCTGGTCTGGCCGGAGAATATCGCACCGTTCAAGGTTCATGTGGTGGCGATTGGCGACAAGGGTCAGGCGCTGGCGAGTACATTATATACCGAGCTGGCAGAAAAGAGCATAGAGGTGCTGCTGGATGATCGGGCCGAGCGGCCGGGCGTCAAGTTTGCTGATGCGGAGTTGATGGGTCTGCCGTGGCGGATTACGATTGGCGAGCGAGCGATTGATAGCGATGGGTTATTTGAGCTGACCGAGCGGGCGACTGGCGAGACGAAGAAGCTGGATTATCAGCAGCTGCTCGGGTTTTGTTTGGAGCGCGGGTGATCACATTGTCTGATATGTGCGACGGAGGCCAGATTGCACCAGGGGCTCCGTCATGTATTGACATGGTTTGGGGTGATTGCTATACTCGTAGAGACTTAAATAACCATATGGATAAGCGCTATATATAGCACTTTTTGTTTTTGTAGACGCTATATATGGAGTGAGGAGAGTAAGATGAACAAGGTATATCAGATTACCGAAAGTGGCCAGCGTGAACTAGAACGAGAACTAGAGGAACTGAAAAGTCGGCGCGGCGAGATCGCTGATAAAATCGCGGCAGCGCGGGATTTTGGTGATTTGAGCGAAAATGCAGAGTACGACGCGGCGCGTGAGGCCCAAGGGCTGCTAGAAACGCGTATCACTGAGATTGAAACAATTTTGCAGAATGCGAGTATCATTCAGGCTGGCAGCAGCTCAACAGTGACACTGGGTAGTACGGTGGAACTGGAGGCCAATGGCAAGACAGTGGTTTATACCGTCGTTGGGCCGGTCGAGGCGGATCCGCTAGAAGGGAAGGTCTCGAATGAGTCGCCGATCGGCCAGGCGCTGATGGGCAAGGCGGTTGGTGATACGGTAACGATCAGCACGCCAAAAGGCGAGTTGGCATATACGGTCGTGGCACTGCGGTAGCTAGGCGGGACAATCGAAGGATCTGCTACTTGTCAATGTCTGTTGGTTGGTGATAGATGGCTTGAATTATCTTGGGGCCTAGCTTGGTTTCTACAGCTTGACGCGCCTGCTGTCGTACTTCTTCTAATGTAAGTCGCTGAGACCCACTTCCAGATAACTGTTTGAGAATGATGTCATCTCGTACTGGCAAGTTCTGCTGGTTAAACTGCTTCATGATTGTTTCTGCTGGTGTAGTACTGGTTTTTGGATGGTAAAACCTATTGATTGCTAAGACGACTCGACCGAGACTTCTTGGTATATCTCTAGAAAGTCTGTCGGGGTGACGCGCCAGTCTTTTGAGTCTATTCTCAAGTCTGCGAGCACGCCATGGGTGTTTATCACGGAGTAAATCAGCCACATTGACCACATTCATTAGTGTACGGAGTGGATAGGCTGGGGGCTCTGTTCTGCCTCTTAGTTCTGCTACCCACGAGCGGGCGTCATGGTAGAGCCCCTTTGCTTGATTTGGATCGTCACAGTGATCGGGCAAGCTCATTTCCCATGAGGACGGCGTCGGGGTTTTATCTTTTGTTAGCAGCGTATCCATACCAGTTTTGAGCATCGTTCTCCATTATCCAATAAATGCTTCATCTTTGCAAGGCCATTGGCGATAATATTATTAAAAAGCGCATCGGCAATAAGTGATATAATTAACGTATGAAGCGGTTTTTCTTTGGGATGGTCGCGGTGATGGTGCTGTTGGTCGGGTTCGGGTCAACGGCACAGGCGACAAATAATTTTACGATTAGTAATTATATTGTCGACATGGAACTGGGGCGCGATAGTGAACAGCGTTCGACACTGCGTACCAAATTGACCATTACTGCGGATTTTCCGCCACGACAGAACCATGGCATTGCACCGGTGTTCGTTAAACAGTATGATAAACATCCGACTCACTTTACGCTGGAATCAGTGGCAGACGAGCAGGGCACACCGCTGGAGCATACGTGGCGTGATAATGAGCTGAGAATTGGCAATAAAGACACCTACGTCAAGGGCAAAAAGACCTATGTCATTACCTATACGCAGCGGGACGTGACGAAATCATATCACGATACGGGTAAACAGGAGTTTTACTGGGATGCGATCGGCACTGCTTGGCAGGTGCCAATTCAGTCGGCATCGGTGACGCTCAAGCTGAGTCCCGAGCTGGTGGCCGCTAAACGAACGAACCTCCAGTGTTATCAGGGTCGGTTTGGCAGCAGTCAGCGCTGCGAGGTACGTGAACAGGGCGATACGTTGACGGCGATAGCCCGTGCGCTGCCAAAGAAGGCGGGCGTGACGATCGCGGTCGGATTTGCGCCGGGGACGTTTGCGGCGTATCAGATGTCATTCATGGAACAGCTGATTGATTGGTGGGCGAAATTACAATTGGTGTTGCTGGCGGTGGCGCTGATATTGGTGGGGGTGATCATCGTGGCTTATTATCGGTCGATTGGTCGCCGTAAAGAACTGGAGCCAATTCCGCCGGAGTATTTGCCACCGCGAGGTACGAGCGTGACGACGTCAGCCAAGCTGGTGCAGCCGTTTCATATGGTCAAGGGGTCGGTGATGGCGGCACAAATGATAGACCTGGCGGTGCGCCACTACATTCAGGTTATCGAGGTGAAGCCGCGTACGACATGGCGAACAGCTGAGTACGAAGTGAAAGTGATACAAGCTCCGGGTAAACTCCTGGCCGAGGAGCAAGAAATGCTGAGGAATATATTTGGCTCCTCGCCGAAAGTTGGTAAGCGGTTAAATCTAAAAACGCTGCGTAACAATGCGCCATACGCAGCGCGAGTACGCTACAGCGCAAAGCAAATGAAAGGGCGGCTCATTGACGACTATGGTTTGCAAGCGCGCGAGCCGCAGCATACCCGACGATTTCGACGGTACGCGATAATTATCAGTATTTTTGCGGTGCTGTTGTTGTCGCCGGTGCTCTTGGTGTTGGCGGGGATGGTGTTTTATCTGTCGTTTGGTAAGGTGCTGACCGACAAGGGTCTGGCGCTCAGGCGGTATCTGGCGGGCCTGAAAAGGTATATTGGCGTGGCTGAGGTCGAGCGTTTGCAGATGCTGCAGAGTCCAGAGGGCGCGGAAAAAGTAAAGGTTGACGCGGCTGATGAGAAACAGCTGGTGAAATTGTACGAGCGGGTACTGCCGTACGCGGTGTTGTTTGGGCAGGAAAAAGAGTGGAGTGCGCAGCTGGGTAAGTACTATGAGCAGGTCGGTGAGCAACCGGATTGGTACAGCGGCCAAGGCGCGTTTAATGCGGCGGCATTTTCGGCAGGAATGAGTAGTTTGTCGAGTACGGCCGTAAGCGTCAGTTCCTTTGAATCCTCGACGGGTGGCTCAACTGGTGGCGGCTTTGCTGGAGGCGGTGGAGGCGGCGGTGGAGGCGGCGGCTGGTAATCACTATGCCTGACGTTCTATTGTTAGCATTGGCGGCGGTTCTGCTGGTACTGTCGGGCTCGTTTTCGGGCTTGAACATTGGGCTGATGATGGCGCGACCGGATGATTTGCGGCGTAAGGCCAGGCAGGGCGACGCGATTGCCGCGCGGGTGTATCGTTACCGCAAGGACGGCTATTACCTGATTTTTTGCATTTTGCTGGGTAATGTTGGCGTCAATACGGCGATGTCGATTTTGCTGGGTAATATGACGAACGGCGTGATTGGTGGGTTGATTGCCACGCTGCTGATCACCATGTTTGGCGAGATTTTGCCGCAAGCGATTTTTACGCAGCGCGGCTATCGTTTTGTGCGGCATTTCTTTTGGCTGCTGGATGTGATTTATGTGGTATTTTGGCCGCTGGCTCGGCCGATGTCGAAGCTACTGAACCGCTGGCTAGGCAAGGAAACGCCGCAGCTGTATTCACATCAGGAGCTGGAGCAGATTATTCATGAGCATGCTGAGCGGTCGGACAGTCCGGTTGATTACGACGAAAGCCGGATCGCTTCGGGCGCGCTGCAATTTAGTAAAAAGACAGCTGGTGATTTGGTGACGCCGATGGATGAGGTATTTACGGTGGATTTGAATGATGAGCTGGACGCGACACTGCTCGCACGGGTCAAACGCGCCGGTCATTCACGGATCCCGGTGCGGGCTGATGGGCGGCTGGTAGGGATTTTATACGTCAAAGATGTGGCGGGGCGTGAGCTGCCGCTACCGATTAGTCAACTATACCGTGATAAGATCCATGACATTGACGCGCGGTCGCGGCTGGACACGGTGCTCAGTCGATTTATCCAAACCCGCAGCCATTTGTTTGTGGTGATGGATGATGAAACTGAGCTAGGGATTATTACGCTAGAGGACGTGATTGAGGAGATCTTGGATCAGGAAATTGAGGACGAATATGACGAGAAATAGTAAATAGCTTGACTTTTTATAGTACCTTGTATAACATAGTACTATGTATAATGAAAATGCAAGGAGCATAGTATGAGGAGAATCGATATTATCAAGCGGGCGGGGCGGAATCTTCGCCAGTCGAAAGGCCGGACGATTTTGACGTCGTTGGCGATTTCTGTCGGGGCGTTTACGATTGGTTTGGCACTGATGGCTGGTGAGGGTGGTCGACTGTACACCAATAGTATAGTTGACGCGGCTGGTGATAAAAAAGTAATTATGGTCAATAAAAAGATTGAAGCAGATAAGAAAGATAAATTACCAGAATATGGCAATTCGGCAGAAGAAGCTGACAAGAATAAAGCATCGGCGGCGCGCAGCAAATATTTGCTCAACGACAAGGATTTGGAGAAGATCCGACGAACACCGCACGTAAAAACGGTAACGCCGGCGTATTCGACTGATGGCGTGGCGTATGCTAAGAGTTCAGCGAGTGATAAAAAATTTGCACTGGCGGTGGGTGTTAAAATGGATAGGACTCGGGCGGAATTGGCAGCAGGAACGTTGGAAGACTTCATGCCAAAGCCAGGTGAGATCATCATCCCAGATGATTATGTGAAGCAGTTGGGCTTTAAGGACGCGCAGTCGGCGATTGGACAGACAATAACCTTGGGTGTGCGCAGCGCAGCGCAGGGTGGAGATGTCGCCAAAGAGGTGTCGTTCAAGATTGCGGCGGTGGACAAAAAATCAGACACCATTTT
The DNA here is from genome assembly GCA_963547725.1 of uncultured Candidatus Saccharibacteria bacterium. GTDB lineage: Bacteria > Patescibacteriota > Saccharimonadia > Saccharimonadales > Saccharimonadaceae > Nanosynbacter. Next base: position 8,518 of record CAUUSE010000026.1, read on the forward strand.
GTTTTATGAACCAATGCTAAGAATTTCGACAGCTGATGCTAAAGCTATCTATGAATTTAGCCACGACAAGAGCCAACCGCATCAGTATTCAACGGCGATTGCTTTGGTGGATAACGAGAAAAATGTTGATGTTGCTAAAGACGAAATCAATAAAGATTACAGCGCGTATTCGATTCAGGATATTCGAAAAACATTGCTGACAATGGTCAATGTGGCTCAAGCGGCACTGGCGTCATTTGGTGGATTAGCATTGCTGGCCAGTGTGTTCGGGATTATTAACACTATGTATATTTCGGTGTTGGAGCGAACTAGTCAAATTGGCTTGATGAAAGCGCTGGGGATGCGCGGCCGCGATATTGGCAAACTATTTCGTTACGAAGCGGCGTGGGTTGGCTTGTTAGGCGGCTTGATTGGCGTGGGTTTGGCGAGCTTGGTGACGCTGCTGAATCCAGTGATTGCCAGCGCGCTGAAGTTAAGCGCAGGG
>CAUUSE010000027.1:0-8135 GCA_963547725.1 uncultured Candidatus Saccharibacteria bacterium
AATTGCGTCTCATCCTGAGTTAGATGCTGTCTCAACATTATTTTTCTGTATACTTTAGCAAATAAGAAATTATGATCCTCAGCTTTTCTTGTTAATGCTGATCTTAAAGAGCTAAGAGTGATCTTGTACATCAAACCCCTCCTTCAGCCCCTAAGAAATCAATAATATCATCGAATAGTTTACGATGAATACAAATAATTATAAAATTATCAAAACACCCTGTATTCTTTATACTATCAATTTTCTTAATAACATCTTTCGTATCTGTTATATTATAAGCAAAATCTCCAAAATTAACCGCCATAAGAATTGCGTTACGATTAAACCCTTTTCGTTGACGGATCATGTTTTTACTATTAGACAGCAGCTTGATTAGCTCTATTTTTTTCTCAGACGCAAACATTACCGCCACCTCCGCCTTAGCAGCCTCCCATCTATACTGCGTGGAATCATTTCCTTCCGCCATAATATTATCAAAGTAATTCTTAAGACCATTACTCGCCTTATTAATTAACTCTCTGCGATTAGCTTTTCCAACTAGCCCAGATTTTACCTCGCCATACCATATTTTTTTACAGTCCTTATCATAGAAAATTAAATCAAAACCCTGCTTTATATTCTGATTTTGAAGTGCAAATATTCTACTTATGCTTTCAGCTGAAAAATCTAGATAGTTTGGAGCTAAAATATGCATCAATAATTCGCCAACAAGTCCATACTTCTTAGTTTCGTCTTTATATCTCATTAGATTGTTACACATTTGCCTACAAGCAGCATGATAGGTATACTGATCGGGCTCAATAGCAATAGGCTCTGCACCATAACAAACCTCTGCCAATTGATCCCTTATCATTTCTTTGAGACCGTCAAAATGATGACTACTAATCTTTAGTATTCTATACTTCACACGATTATGCTCATCATCCACACATAATACATCATCAGATAGAGTCATTGTACTGGGTTTACTCCACATATAATATTTTTATCTAAAATACTTAATTCAATATTCATTATATCATTTTAGCGATTAATACAATCAGCTGTTAGTTTTTATCAACATCCAACTGCTCACTCAGCAAACTGACTATTATACAGCTCGGCATAAAAGCCATTTTGCTTCAGCAATTCGTCGTGCTTGCCTTGCTCGATGATGTTGCCGTCGCGGACAACCAAGATTAGGTCGGCATCGCGGATGGTGCTCAGGCGGTGGGCGATGACAAAGCTGGTTTTGCCCTGCATTAATTTATCCATAGTTTTTTGGATGAGCACTTCGGTGCGGGTGTCGACCGAGCTGATGGCTTCATCCAGAATGGAAATACTACTCTTTTATCATCTAAGGCCGATGGTTTATTTTATATACTACCCAACACTAACCCGATTGGACAAAATCACCCGCTCGGCTTATACTATTTTTAGCGTCGGGGTGTGGCGCAGTTTGGTAGCGCGCACCGTTCGGGACGGTGAGGTCGTCCGTTCAAATCGGATCACCCCGACCATGAAATTATTTGAAGCGTACGTTCATCACATAGAACCTCTGGCGATCACAAAAGCAAAGGAGGTTATATGCAGCGGCGAGTTAACGTACGCGGAATTATTATCAACGATCAGGGCGAGATTTTTTGCCAGAAATTAACCGCAAATAACGGCACGGGGCGAGAGTTTTGGTGTGCACCGGGCGGCGGTTTGGAACTTGGCGAGAGTCTGCTGGATGGCCTAACGCGCGAGATGATCGAGGAAACTGGCATCAAACCAACTATTGGCAAGCTATTATTCATCCAACAATTTACCGACACCAACCCCTCGTCTAAACACGGCGTTACCGAGCAGCTCGAGTTTTTCTTTGCCATCACCAACTGGCGTGATTACCAGCACGTCAATCTGGAAAAAACATCGCACGGCGTCGAGGAAGTGGCGGAGTGCGGCTTTGTCGATCCGAAAACCACGCGGATTTTACCACGTTATCTGACAGAGGTTGACCTAAACTGGCTGGTTAATGAGTCGACCGACGTTCAGATGATGAGTGAGTTGTAACAATCCCACCAAGACTATTTACCAAAGATTTTGCTATAGTCAGTTTTCGGATAATTTGCTACATATAGTCACGCTGTAGGGTGGTTATTGCGTGAACAGCCGCCTCCTTAAGTGCGGGTGAATTTTCACTCGCAGACACCACCTCTCGGTAACTACCCAGACACTTTTCTAATAGTTTCCACCTATCGGCCGGAGACTGGTTGAGCTGATTTGCCAAAACTGATATGGCATCAATAAGTAACGACCGGAGGTCACCTTGAACTGATCTATTGATATATCCTTGCGCACGAAGAATATCCTCACCGTGATCAACTTGCCCAACATAATCACGAAAACTCCTCGCATATTCAAAGTCAATATAGCGAGTCGCTGAATTATCACCATTAGAACCCGACAGCCGGACAAGATTACGCATAAAGGCATCCTTGTGAGCAATATGTATTTTATGCAACGCAGATAATGCCAAAAGAGCATCCATTAAATGCTGTTTGATATTCTCTGAGCTCATTTCACGCCATGCGAGACCCTCAAAGTTGACCGCTTTTTCATCGAATCGAGTCATGATCCATGCCGAACGGTCCTTGGAACCACTGGGCTTCCCTGCTATCATAAGTGCTTGAACTGAGAAGGGGGCCAGCCCCTGCGTACTAACATACTGGGTCATGGCGACCTCGGCAAGAGCAGTTGTCAGCGGAAGCCGCTTAATAGCAAACTCTTCCTTGGAACCACTAACTGTTTTCACATCTACGGTAAATGCTCCGTTGCGAGACGAGCCTTCACGTGATAAATCTCTGTGTGGCTCAGCTGTGGTGACAGGGGGAAAATTCGGTGTAACATACAGCGATGGTTTATTGTCTAAATCAAGCTCTGGATAAAACTCCCTGGACATATGATCAACTTGCTCTGACATGTCAGGCAAAGACGGCCTTCTAGTTGTCTCAATCAAAAGGCGACATGCTGCTCCACGCTCGGTATCCATATTTGTGTTATAACATAAAATTTATTATTTTGAAAATAGCTATATTATACTACCGCATGGCCCGAATCATTTTCCTCAGCTGCTCGACCGCTCGGGTGCGGCGCTCACGTGTCCAGTACGTATCAGCTGTGGCCTTTTCGCCATCAGCAGTAGTTTCCTGAAGGAAATGACCGACAATATGGCCGTCCTTTAGCGCCGTCACATCAGGAACATACACTCGCGGTTGGCCGTTCTCATCAGTACGGAGATGCGGCTTCAATGTTTCAACCAATTTTTTGTAGGTAGCGTCATTGGTTTCGCGGGCATGGCGAATATCGAGATAGTAAATCTTGTCCAACCCTTCGGCCTTGGCGGCATCGTCAACTAGTGGCGCCAGCTGCTGACACCACGGACACTGCTGAAAACCAAGGAAAATCAAGCCGCTGCCTGACTCAAATTTTTCCAAAACCTCGCTAGCCGAAGCAAAGACGAAGCGATTGTCATTCGCCACGCGAGAATACGCAGCCTTAAAGCGAGCGGCGTCTGATGGCTGCGGTGACGCTGGCACGTGCGAGCGTGACCAGATATACCAGCCGCATATGACGATGGTAATGATACCAACAAAACCGATAGTTAAACACAGCCATTTGTTATGGTTTTTAGTGACTGTGCCATGTTTCATCTGGACCTCCTGTTATTTCCCTTTGACGCCGAAAAACTTTCGTGCTCGTTCAGTCACTGGATGATCCATCACCTGCTCCGGTGGACCGTTTTCGATGATCTCGCCCTTGTCCAGGAAAATCATCCGGGTGGCTACTTCGCGCGCAAACTTCATCTCGTGCGTGACGATGACCATGGTCATGCCCTTGGCGGCAACCTCACGGATCACGTCCAACACCTCGCCAATCATCTCGGGATCAAGCGCCGAAGTTGGCTCATCAAACAACATGATATCCGGCTCCATGGCTAGAGCTCTAGCGATGGCGACGCGCTGCTTTTGCCCGCCTGAGAGCTGCGAAGGAAAGGCCCCGGCTTTGTCTGCCAGCCCCACGTCTGCGAGCAATTTCTTCGCCAAGCGAGTCGCCGCCCGATCAGACAATTTGCGTAATTTCCGCGGCGCTAGTTTGATGTTGTCGAGCACGCTCAAGTTCGGGAACAGATTGAACGATTGAAACACCATGCCGACTTTTTGGCGCAGGGCGTTCAGGTCGACTTTTGGCGCTGTCGTTTCCACACCATCGATGACAATGCGCCCGCCCGTCGGCGTTTCCAACAAATTCAAGCAGCGCAAAAAGGTTGATTTACCAGAGCCACTTGAACCAACAACCACGACCACTTCGCCTTCGTGAACTTCAACATCAATATCCCTGAGCACACGATTACTGCCAAACTGTTTCTTAAGGTTAGCCACCGTGATGATTACTGGGCGCTCGGTGCTTGACTGCGCCGCTTCCTTCACCTTATTCACTGCCATCTTTCAATCTCCTCTCCACTCGGGTCATCACGCGGGTAAATATCGCGGTCAACGCCAAATACATCACCGCTGCGGCAAATAATGACTGAAACGCCGTGGCAGTTTGAAAACGAATATTATCAGCGCCGCGCATGATATCATTCAGCCCAATCCAGCCGACGACTGAGGTTTCTTTCAACAGAGCGATGAATTCGCTAATCAGTGCTGGCAACGAATTTTTGAGCGCTTGTGGCAAAATCACCAGACGCATGGACTGCCAACGACTAAAGCCCAGTGAACGAGCCGCTTCCATTTGCCCCTTGTCAACGCTCTCGATGCCGCCGCGGATAATCTCGCCAATGTACGCGCCACTATTGATACCAAAGGCAATTGCTGCCACAAAAATCTTCGGCATAAACTGGTACGAACCAAAGACGACGTAGTACATAATCAACAGCTGAACCAGCAGCGGCGTCCCTCGAATGATGTCGACATACACTTTGCCAAGCCACGCCAGCGGATTCCAGCGGCTCAGCCCTTTGGTCCACGAATAGCGACCGAGTGACTTAAACGGTCGCACGTCTGAAGTTCGCAACAGGGCGATGATGACACCAATGGCCGTACCGAGAAGCAGCGATAAGACGGTCAATACCAACGTCACTTCTAGACCGTGCCACAAATACAGCCACCGACCATCGCCGAAGATCACTTCCAGGAAGTTCACGATTCAGGCTCCTTTTTCTTCATCAATTCAAGCGCCCTCGGCCCAAAATGTTTGCGGATGAGATTGTCATATCGGCCGTCCTTTTTCATCTCCGCTAGCACTCGGTTAATTTTTTCTAGCAAGTCGTGATTATTGTTTTTGATGGCAATTGCATAGTGCTCGCTCGACAACTCACCGGGCAAAATTTCTAGGTCTGGAAAGCCAGCCGTGTATTGAGCCGCGGGCGCATCATCCAAAATAACCGCCTCGACGCCGCCAGCATTGAGCTCCGTCAACACACTTGGCGCGGTTGGAAATTGCGACACGTTAGCGCCGACAATCTTCCTGGCCAGCGTATCACCCGTCGTACCTAACTGTACACCAATTTTCTTACCCGTCAGTTGATGTCGATTACGAATTAGGCTACCTTTTTTGACAATGATCCGCTGCGAAGCTGAATAATACGGCTCAGAAAATAACGCATTTTTGGCACGCTCCGGCGTCACCGACATGCCGGCAACCGCTATATCAATTTGCCCCGATTCCAGCGCTGGCAGCAACCCGTCAAACGACATGTCTTCAATCTTTAGCTCTTTATTCATGCTGCGGGCAATTTCCTTTGCCAAATCAACGTCAAAGCCAACAACTTCATTGCCCTGCTTATACTCAAATGGCTTAAACCCGGCGTTAGTGCCCATCACTAACACCTCATCGCTTTTACCAAATCCACCTTCTCGCTGCAAAATGTCAAACGCCATAAAGCCAATCAACGCTACAAACAGCCCCAGGCCTATCCACCAACTAATGCCAAATCTACGGCGTCGCGTTTTTGTTCCGTTCATGCTTAGCTATAGTATACGCGTTTTGAAGGAAAATGATAAGCCCCCAAACCAGCCCGCAAACATAGCTAAAAATGATATAATACTAACTATGAGCACATCTCCACCTAGTCGCGGTGCCAACAACCGCATTGTCGTTCGCGTGGCCATCGTCCTATTGCTACTCTTTAGTGCCATTTTCTTCGTTACGAGCCGCTACAAAATTGTGCAATTTCGTGATGCCAAGATTGATGAAATTTTATTTTATTTCAAGAATGGCCTGGCGGGTGGGCAGTCCAGCAGCTTCACCTCAGCCGTCTGGGAAAACATCCCTTACGTTATCGGGCTGCTCATTATCCTGCTGCTACCAATTGTCCTCAAGCTCCGCTGGAAGAAGCGACCACTCCGTCTGCGTCACCAAGCCTATTACGCAGGTGGGCTATTCATGATCAGCCTAGCGCTGTTAGTTCAAAGTTTCAGCATCCCCGCCTACGTCATCGCCCTCGCCCAGTCGTCAAAGATCTATGATCAGCATTATGTCGATCCGCGCGGCGTCAAATTGACGTTTCCTAGTACCAAACGCAACTTAATTTATATCTACGTCGAGTCGCTGGAAAATACACCGGCCTCCAAAGCCAACGGCGGCATGAGCGACAAATCAGTCATTCCAGAGCTGGAGAAATTGGCACTGACTAATACCTCCTTTTCACACCGAGCCTCAGGTCTCGGCGGCGCCCTGCCTGCACACGGTACCACTTGGACAGTCGCCGGCATGACCGCTCAATCCGCCGGCGTGCCGCTCAAGGACGGCGGGGTGTTCGGTGACCGCGACCGTAATGGCATGGGTGATTTTAACAAGTTTCTGCCCGGTGCTTACACGCTTGGGCAAGTGCTTGAAAAAGCCGGCTACAACCAATCATTCCTCATGGGCTCAAACAAAGCCTTCGGCGGGCGCGATAAACTACTGGAGCAACACGGCGATTACCACATTATTGATCTTACCTACGCCCAAAAACATGGTTTAGTTCCACAGGATTACAAGGTATGGTGGGGCTATGAAGACAAAAAGCTCTTTCAATTCGCTCGCGATGAAGCCACTCGCCTCAGTAAATCCGACAAGCCATTCAACCTGCAAATGCTGACCGTTGATACGCACTTCACTGATGGCTGGATGGATAAAGATGTTTGCAAGGAGCAATTTGAAGCGAAATACGACAACGTTCATGCCTGCGCCTCCAAACAAATCGTGTCCTTCGTCGAGTGGGTCAAGCAACAGTCATTTTACGCCAACACCACCATCATCATTAGCGGCGACCACCTCGGCATGCAGACGCCATATTACGAAGAGAAGATTACCGGTGCTCCCTACCAACGAACTGTCTATAACGCCTTCATCAACCCCGCTGCTCAGCCAACTCGCACCACTAACCGCCAATTTGCTGCCTTTGACATGTATCCGTCGACCCTGGCGGCACTGGGCGTGACAGTGGACGGTGACCGCATGGGACTAGGCACGAATTTATTCTCGAATCGCCAGACGCTGGTTGAAGAATTTGGCGGCATTGACCAGCTCAATGCAGAACTTGCCAAACGCTCAACCTACTATGAGCGGCGGATCTTGAGTAGCTCATAAATACATGTCTCGCCCATATGAGAATCCGACGAGTCGCCCCGCCGGATTTAACTATATATCAAGCGCCTTGCCCTATGCGTCGTAGCCGTTTGGATTATTGCTCTGCCAATTCCAGGCGTCGCGGCAAGCATCCTCGATCGTCAGTTCTGCCCGCCAACCTAGCTCTGCCTCTGCCAAGCCCGGGTCAGCATAGCAGGCGGCGATATCGCCCGGCCGGCGCGGCGTGATCTGGTATGGAATCTCCCGACCAGACGCCGTTTCAAACGCTTTCACCAACTCCAACACCGACGTACCGCGGCCAGTACCGATGTTATACACCTTATACTCATCCGGCTCGCCCAAATGTTCCAACGCCGCCACATGCGCCCGCGCCAGATCAACCACGTGAATATAATCGCGCACGCCCGTGCCATCCGGCGTGTCATAATCATCGCCAAACACACTCAAATGGTCGCGCTTGCCGACTGCCACTTGCGATACGAACGGCAGCAAATTATTCGGAATGCCCGACGGATCTTCGCCGATACGGCCGCTCG
>CAUUSE010000028.1:0-7002 GCA_963547725.1 uncultured Candidatus Saccharibacteria bacterium
TTGACAACATGTCAATACTTTTTATCACAAAAGTCATGGAAATCAATAGAATCCATCCAGATGAGCATAATTTTACCCAGAGGTTGGTAAGTATTGCCAATCCACCGAAAAGCTTGTGTTTCATGGGAATATTGCCGACGAGCGGCGCGCCAGTCGTGGCAATCGTTGGCTCACGCAAGCCCTCGGCGTACGGCCGGGAAGTGACCGAGCAGCTGGCGAGCGACCTAGCAAAAGCCGGCTGTATCATCGTCAGCGGCCTAGCGCTCGGTATCGACGGCATCGCCCAAAGGGCCGCCCTGGAAGCTGGCGGCACAGTCATCGGCGTCATTCCCAATGAACTGCCCGACATCTCGCCGCAAACCAATTACAAATTAGCCATGAACATCATAAAAAACGGTGGCGCTATTCTGTCCGAATGGAAAAAAGGCGACGGTAAAGTCGTCAATCGCTGGAGCTTTTTAGAGCGCAACCGCTTGGTCTCTGGTCTGGCTGACGCTGTCATCATCACCGAGGCCGCCGAGCGCAGCGGCACGCTAAACACCGCCGCTCACGCCTTGTCGCAAGGCCGCGACGTCTTTGCCGTGCCGGGTAACATCACCAGTCCGCTGTCTGCCGGCTGCAACGCACTGCTCAAACAGGGCGCATATCCCGCCACCACCGCCACAGACATCCTCGACGCTATCGCCCCGTCAGCCATTCAATCCGCTACCGACCAAGCCATCGTCCCCCTCGGTGAAACCCCAGCCGAAAACACTATCATCGACTTACTCCGGGCCGGCCTGAGAGACGGCGACCAATTGCAGCAACAATCCGGCCTCAACCCAGCCGACTTCGCCACGGCGCTAACCATGCTAGAGATCAACGGCGTAGTTAAACCGCTTGGGGCGAATAATTGGACTCTTAACTAGTGTCAACAATGCGTCTATGCTTGTAACATTATCTACTACGATGCTATGCTAGTCCCAATGAGGAGAAAATTATCAAGGCCCAATACAACCATTGAAACGTGCCATAATCCAGACACCCCTATCGACCAAGAGGTATCAGACGACATACTCACGCTACCCAATATCGTTACTACAGTAGGCGGACTATGCAGCATATACGGCATCCGAAACGCTGACACCATTAAGGGTATCGCCGCCTTGATCATTGGCGAACTGTCGGACAAGGCTGATGGAACACTGGCGAGACGCCTCCATCAGCAATCAAAACTCGGTATCAAGCTTGATCCTATTAGAGATAAAGTGGTCGCCGCCACTGCACTCCTAAAGATAGTAGAAGATGGTCTCGCCTCAAAGACTGTCGTTGCATCTATGACCAGCCTCGAGGCGACCAAAGCAATAGCCACGCTCATAGCAGAACACAGGCACCGTCAGCTCCCCGACCAAGCCGAACCACTCCGACCAACACAGGCCGGCCGTATCAGTAGCGCCCTCGTATCGACCGCAACATCACTATACATACTCAGCGGTTCAGCAAGGTCGTTTGGCCACGAGAAAACAGCAAAGCTACTCCGTGGCCTCGGTGACGGAGTATCTGAAGTATATTTACCAATTGCCGGCCTAGCAGCCGCTCAATATATAATACGTGCCGCCAAACTCAGTAAGCAAGTCAAGGAAGAAATACGCCAACAGCAATAAGAGGCTCTCGCGCCCAAACACCCTCGGCGGTTGTGGTTGCGAGGTGATTTGATATAATATAGAGTTATGAAAAATCTCGTCATCGTCGAGTCACCAGCCAAAGCGAAAACCATTGAGAAATATTTGGGCAATGATTTTCACGTTTTATCAAGCGTGGGACACATCCGCTCCATCGTCAAAAAAACCAAGGACGGCACGCCGCCGATTGATGTGGCGAATGATTTTTTTGCCGTCTACGAAGTTGATCCCGAAAAAAAGAAAGTCATCACCGAGCTGAAGAAAAACGTCAAGGCTGTCGGCAAAGACAACGTCTGGCTGGCCACCGATGAAGACCGCGAAGGGGAGGCGATTGCCTGGCATCTCTGTAAAGTGCTGAATTTGCCAATTGAGACAACCAAGCGCATCGTTTTTCACGAGATTACCAAAGACGCTATCACCAATGCTATCAAAAATCCACGCACTGTTGACATGAACCTGGTGCAAGCCCAGCAAGCCCGGCAAATCCTTGACCGGCTGGTTGGTTTTGAGCTCAGCCCTGTGGTTTGGCAAAAAGTACCAGGTGGCAAGTCGGCCGGCCGCGTCCAGAGCCCAGCGGTGCGACTGCTGGTCGAGCGCGAACGAGAAATTATGAAATTTGCAGGCAGCTCACAGTTCAAGGTGACCGCCATTTTTATCCACGACAATCAAGAGTTCAAAGCCGAGCTCAACCAAAAATTTGATTCCGAAGCAGCCGCCCACGAATTCTTAACTAGCCTCAAGCCAGCCACATTCACCGTCAGCGATATCTCAAAGACGCCTGGCACGCGCAACCCAGCCGCACCGTTTACGACATCAACTCTGCAGCAAGAGGCCAACGCCAAGCTTGGCTTCAGTTCCAAAGCCACCATGGCCTCGGCCCAGCGGCTCTACCAAGACGGTAAAATCACCTATATGCGTACTGACTCGGTCAATTTGAGCGGGCAGGCCATCGCCAGCGCCACCGACTTTATCAAGCGGCTGTACGGCCCGGACTATTCCACCGTCCGCAAGTTCAAGACCAAATCTGCCTCCGCTCAGGAAGCTCACGAGGCCATCCGCCCAACCGACATCACCCGCGAAACCGTCACCTCAGATGAACGCGACCAAAAACTCTACGACCTCATCCGCCGCCGCACCCTGGCATCGCAAATGTCGGCAGCGAAGTTAGAGAAAACCACGGTGGTAATTGCTATCGACGGCACTCAGACGTCTCATAAAACAATCCGGGACCCGAGACAATCCCAGATTTTTTCTGAGACGCCACTCGCATCCAACGCGTCGACTGCGGCACCTCCTGCGCTGGAGGCTGTGGAGCATTCGCGAATAGCGAGTGCTCCAGCCGAACGCTCGCGTAGTATCTCCAGTGGAGATGCAAGCGAAAAGAGTACTCCAGCGCAGGAGCGTGGCGCTGGTGATGCTAACTTTGCTGATGGTGTCCGGGAGGCGGCTACCGCAGACTTACACTTCGAGGCCAAAGGCGAAGTCATCACCTTTGACGGCTTCCTACGCGTCTATGGCGGCGGCAAAGACGAAATCTTACCAAAACTCCACACCGGCAACACGCTCGAAACCCACGACATCACCGCCCACCAAACCTTCGCCCGGCCACCAGCTCGCTACACTGAGGGCTCACTGGTCAAGAAACTTGAAGACCTCGGCATCGGCCGTCCAAGCACCTACGCCACCATCATCGACACCGTCCAGACCCGCGGCTACGTCGAAAAAGGCGACAGCGAAGGCCAGCCACGCGACGTCATCGTCCTAAACTACAACGGCGAGGAAGTCAGCCGCGACGTCGTCCAGGAAAAAACCGGCTCCACCCGCGGTAAACTGATCCCAACACCAAGCGGGGAACTGATCGCCGACTTCTTGACCGACCATTTCACGCAAATCGTTGACTATGATTTCACCGCCAACGTCGAAACCGAATTTGACAAAATTGCCGCTGCTAACCTGGCTAAAAGCGCCATGCTACACGGATTTTACACGCCATTTCACACATTGATCGAACAATCGGGCGGCATTGACCGCAGTAAAGTCGGCGCCAACCGTGAAGTCGGTATCGATCCAAAATCCGGCAGACCAATCCTGGCGCGCTTTGGCCGCTTTGGCCCGATGTTGCAACTGGGCGCCACTGACGACGAGGACAAACCGCGCTTTGCGCCGCTGCCAAAAGGCGCAAAAATTGAAACAGTCACCTTGGAGCAAGCGCTGGAAATGTTCAAGTTGCCGCGGGTCGTCGGTCAAACTGAAGACGGACAAGACATCAAAGCCAACATCGGCCGCTTCGGCCCATACATCCAAGTTAGCAAACTCTTCGTCTCCATCAAGCCCGAAGATCCGCACACTATTACCCTAGAAAAAGCCCGCGAACTCTACGCCGCCAAACTCCAAGCCGAAGCCGAGAAAAATATCGCTGATTTCGGTGACGGCGTCAAAGTCCTCAACGGCCGCTTTGGCCCGTACATCACCGACGGTGCGAAAAACGCCAAGATCCCCAAAGACACCGACCCAAAAACCATCTCTCACAAGCAAGCCCTGGAGCTTCTGAAGGTCGCACCCGTGAAGCCCGCCCGCCGTGGCCGCACCTCAGCCAAACCATCTAAATCCCCGAGAAAGAGCAGCCGTGCAAAGAAGTGATTGACTCATAAAATATCCCAATTTAAGCCACATTTTATTAGTGCTGTATAGACCACATCCCCATAATTCACAAAATTAAAAACTATCACACCATTTCATTGCAAAAATTGTTAAATACATGCTATAATTACGGCGTACTACACGACTTGCTTGACACGAAAATATTTTATTGTATAATAGCAATATCGTCATATATCAACATAACTTCTGAGGTGAGGCAGAGAGGATTTAACATAAAGCCATGAGCGACACACAAGAACAGAGCGCACCAGACAGGCAGCTTCGGCAAGCGGCCGAGGATGTCTTGGCGCAGATTCCGCAGGAGCGCGAGAAAGAGATTATTAGCCGTCGCTTTGGTTTATACGGCAATAAAGAGACGCTGGAACAGATCGGCGACATGCTCGGGATCACTCGCGAGCGCGTCCGCCAACTGGAGAAGGCCATCCTCGTTCGCCTGCGCCTGTTGGTGGCTGACGGCGGTATACCAAGTGCCTCGGCTGCTGAAAAGATGGTTACCTCACACCTGTCAGAAATGGGTCGGGCGGCACCATTACATAATCTCGCCAAGCACGTCCTCGGCCGTGATGTCACTGATAGCGAACGATCACACGTCGCCTTTATCGCCGAACTCAATCCGTCGATCAACATTATCACCGAGAACGATGACTATTACCACTCAGCCATCATCGGCACGCCAAACGACGAGAAGAATATCAAGAAGCAAGTCGAAGAAATTGTTAAAGCCATCAAACAGCACGGCCAGCCAGTCACCGCTGAGGAACTACACAAAACGCTCAATTACGAGCACCCATCTAACATCGCCGCACTGGCCTCGATTAGCAAAAAACTAGCCCACCTCAGAGGCCTCTGGGGTCTCATCAAGTGGCCGCTTGTCAACCCAAAGACCATCCGTGACAAGATTTTCGTTATTCTCGACAGCAACGGCCAGCCGATGCACTTCTCGGACATCGCTAAAGCCATCAAGGACAGCGACTTCAAACGCAAAGATGTCACTATCCAAGCCATTCATAACGAACTCATCAAAGACAAACGCTTCGTCCTGATCGGCCGCGGTATTTACGCCCTCGAATCGTGGGGTTACGCTCGCGGTACCGTCGCTGACATCATCGCCAGCGTCCTACGCGAGGCCGGCGAGCCGCTGCACCGCGATGAAATCGTAAAGCGCGTCCTCGACAAGCGTCAAGTCAAAGAAACCACCATTCTGCTCAACTTGCAAGCCAAACCGCAATTCCAACGCTCCGCCAAGGCCACCTACATTCTGGTCAGCGAAGCCTAGGTTTGCATTTATCTATAAGGGGTGAGATAATGAAATAGCATGGAAATTATCTCTTCGATGATTAGTTTTTTAACGCAGTGGTACGTCTGGATACCCGCTACAGCCGTGCTGTCATTTTTAACGTGGCGCAACTATCAGCGAGCCGACGAATTCGAACCGACCGAGAGCGTGTTATTAGTACTGGAAATCCCCAAAGCCAACGACAAGAAAGAACTAGCCGCCGAGCAATTATTTGCCAGCCTGCACGGTATCTTGCGCGACAAACGCGAACTTAGGTTATCGGGCGGGCGGCAGGAGCATATTAGCTTTGAAATCGCCTCGGTCAACGGTCAAATTCGTTTTTACGTCTGGGTGCCCCGAACACTGCAAAGTTTCGTCGAGGGACAAATTTACGCCCAGTATCCAACCGTTCAAATCCACGTCGCCAGCGAAGATTACACCGAGCACGAGCGTGAGCACTCCACCGTGTACACTACCGAGCTGACCTTGACGGCGCCGGAGTTCTTGCCAATTCGCACCTTTCAGACCTTTGAAGTCGATCCACTGGCGGGAATTACCGGTACGCTGGCCAAGCTAGAATTAACCGGCGAGGAACTCTGGGTGCAGGTACTCATCAGGCCGATCGCCGACAGCTGGCAACAGTCCGCTGATCGCTGGATCGCCAGCGTCAAGAGTGGGCATAAACTCATCCCCGGGCTCGGGGGTGGCGGCCTGCAATGGATTGGTACGCTGCTCGAGGCTCTCTGGAGACCACCAGGCCAGGGAAGTGATGGCAAAAAAGCGCCCGAGCTATCTGAGCGTGACAAGACGCGCGTCTCTGAGGCAGAGAAGAAGGCCACTAAATTAGGCTACGACGTCAAGATCCGCCTAGCGTACCTTGGTGAAGATCAAACCAGCGCCAAGCTACATATGCAGGCGCTGGTCGGTGCTTTTAAGCAATTCAATTCAACCAACCTCAACGGCTTTCGCGCCGTCAAGGGTGCGTTCGGCAAGGAGTTCCTCGACAAGTACCGCAAGCGCGCATTTTACGGCGATGGCTACATCCTGAATATCGAGGAGCTGGCCTCCGTCTTTCACTTGCCGCACACCAACGTCGAGACGCCAAACATCGTCTGGGCTAGTGCCAAAACTGCCGAGCCACCATCTAAGCTGCCTGTCCTGACCGGCAGCGACGCCAATGACGACCAAATTTCCGCTTTTGGCGTCACCAATTTCCGCGGCATCAACCACCAATTCGGCATGCTGCGCTACGACCGTTCGCGTCACGTTTACATCATCGGCCAGACCGGAGCGGGTAAGTCTGGGTTGCTCGAATTATTCGCGCTCAGCGACATCTTTCACAGCCAAGGTTACGCCATCATCGACCCGCACGGCGACTTCGCCATCAACAACATGAAATTCATC
>CAUUSE010000029.1:0-6211 GCA_963547725.1 uncultured Candidatus Saccharibacteria bacterium
TCATCACTGATATCGGACTAGACCATACGGAATTATTAGGCAATACTCTGACAGAGATCGCCCAAGAAAAAGCTGGCATTATCCATCAAAGCGATTCAGTCGTGATGAATCGACAAGCTTCTGAGATTGAAACGATTATTCGGCAACATGCAGAGTTACAGCACTCACAGTTCTCAATTGCTTCGCCAGTAAATAGCGAATTCCTGAAAATACTGCCGGATTTTCAGCAGCGGAATTTGACATTGGCATACCGCGCCGTTGAAAAGCGGCTGGCACTAGATAAAAAGCCGTCCCCGCCAAAAGAAGCTCTGAAAAAATCCGTACATATCACTATTCCCGGACGATTAGAGAAGCGCAATGTTGATGGAGTTAACATCATATTTGATGTTGCGCATAATCCCCAGAAAATCCGCGCCCTGGTTGATTCATTACGAAAATTGTATCCGGATAAAAAGCCTACCTTCGTAGTAGCATTCGGGCAAAATAAGCAGTCATCAATAGCAGAATCGCTTGCTATAATTGATAACCTGGCACAGCTGGCTTACGCCACCACATTCAGCGCCAATTACGGCAAAAACCACCGCAACGTGCCGCCAGAAGCCATCCACCGTGTTATGAAATCTGCAGTCGAGATTGAATACAATCCAGACAGAGCCCTCACAAAAGCTATCGAGAAAGCCCGGCAGCTTGATACGTACGTCGTTGTTACCGGGTCGTTTTATTTGGTGAGTGAATTTGCGGCAAGGTAGATCATTATAATGTTCGGAAGAATTTAACAAAAATATCTTCTAGCTTTTCCTGCTGAGCCACGCCGCTTGCCATAAATTGTTTGGCACCAGGCGTTGCGTTTACCTCTATTACGCCGTATTCGCTATCTGATTGCGTAATATCCTTACACGCCAAATCAACCCCACATATTCGTAAATCAAAGATTCTTGCCACCCTGACAGCTAGATCTCGCCACCGTTGATGCATAACTTCACCGACATCAACTGGCGTTCCTCCTGCTGATAAATTTGATATATCCATCAAACGAACATCTGTGCCTTCCGGTATAATATCGGTCATAGACAGACCCATTTTCCCCAATTTATTCATAATTATAGGTAGCTGCCTTTCAAAATGTATATCTCTACCAGAATCTACCAAGGTCTTATGTTTCAAATCAATTAGCTGTTCTAAATTACTTACTCCATCCAGGCATTTTTAATTCTTCTTCAATGACAGCTACTTTAACGCGCTCCTCGTTATACTGGTTAAGAAGCTTATCAAGTTCTTCAGCGGTTTCAACTCTAGCTACACCAACTCCTTGAGAACCTCTGCTAGGTTTAATATAGACAGGAAATCCTAAAGATTCATCAATATAGCCAAGGGCTTCTTTTGTGTCACGCATAGAGTGATTAAACTGCTGACGGTCTGATTGACGCAGCATATCCGCCCACCAAGGTAAAAGAAATTCAGAACCTCTTGCACAATCTATGCCATTTTCTCTAAGCAAAAACTTTGTATACCCCTTATCATTAGCTAATTGCTCTGCGCTTCCTGAATTAAACCCAGGATCATGTCCATATAAAACTCTGTGTTCTCCAGAATTATACTTAATTGACGCCACATACCCATATTCAGGTTCGATAATAATATCTTTTATCTCTGGTAGCTTACCAGCATTATATGCGCCTATCAAAATATTGATTAAGTACGTATAATGTTCTCTTGTTTCTATACGCTTTTCTGTATGATGTTCGTATATTTCCATAATGCCCTCTCAAATATCTCTTGGCGGAAGGACGGGGATTCGAACCCCGGAGACCCCGTGAAGAGCCTACACACTTTCCAGGCGTGCCAGTTCAACCACTCCTGCATCCTTCCGTGATGCATATTATAACAGAAAGTCCGCTAGCGGTTGCAACCGGAGTGGCTTTTTGTCTATAATAAAAAGCAATGATGAACGATCCTTCAACGCGAATTAAACTTACTAATGTAACGAAACGATTTGGCTTTGGTGACGCCGAGCAGGTGGCACTAGACAATGTCAATCTCGAGGTCAAAAAGGGTGAATTTATCGCCATCGTTGGCCCGTCCGGCTGCGGCAAGACGACCCTGCTCAACATCCTCGGGCTGCTCGACCATCCGTCAGAGGGCGAATATTACCTTGACAATAAACCGGTCGAGGATCTGACGGCGACCCATCACGCCACGATTCGTTCGCGCGATATTGGCTTTATTTTTCAGCATTTCAATCTCATCCCGCGCCTGACGGTGATCGATAATGTTGCCCTGCCGCTTACTTATAAAGGTATCAGCAAAACCAAGCGCCTCCAAGAAGCCAGCCGAATCTTGCGCAACTTCCATCTGGGCGAGCGCGAGTATTATCTGCCGCATCAGCTATCTGGCGGTCAAGTTCAGCGCGTAGCAATTGCCCGAGCACTGGTCAACAGCCCGTCAATCATCCTAGCCGACGAGCCGACCGGCAACCTCGATTCCAAGTCCAGCCACATCATCATGGAGGAGCTGTCCGACATTCACCGCCGAGGCAATACGATTATCATGGTGACGCACAATCCAGAGCTGCTGTCATATGCCAGCCGGGTGATTTCTATGCTCGATGGGCGCATTGATACCGATACGCACCACATCAAGAAGATCTTTAAGCAAAAACTGGGCGGCGATGACCAACCAGCAACTCCGGTGAGTTCAACGCCGACGCACACAGTAGCCGCCAAAGACACAAAAGACGAGTCAGAGGAAAAGGGCGAGAAAGTAGAGAAAGCCGAGCCAACCAAAACCACTCCTGAAAAACCAACGACCGAGAAGACAGCCCCATCTGCTACTCCCAACAAGCCAGCTGATCCAGTGAAATCGCCGGATGATCTCCCGCCAAAGCGACCGCTTGGCACCACCTCGGCCAAAGCGACCACAAAGACTGTTAAAGCCGACAGCGATCATAGTAAAAAATCAATAGATTCTGACGCCGCAAAAACCGCTGCTCCGTCGACCGAAAAGAAACCCGCCCCTAAGTCCGATAAAGCCGACGACGCAAAAACCGATGCCGCCAAATCAACCAAGAAACCAGTCAAAAAAGAACGGAAAGCTACGAAAAAGTCATGAAAATGCTCCTCAATAATCACTTCGAGAACGCGACTGAATCGCTCAAGTCAAATAAAGTCCGCACCTACCTATCGATTTTTGGCATCATGGTCGGCATCGCCAGCATTACTATTATCCTGTCATTACTGACCGGCACGAGCCGCCTGTTTGGTGATCAGTCCGCCAAGCTTTCTGACACCACCGCGCTAATTCGGTCTGGTAGTGAGGCACGGCCAGATTCATTACTGTCACTCAACTCCGGACACGCCGCCCAGATGGTGAACACACTGACCGAACAGGACGCCCGGGAAATTGCCAAGGCGACTAATAACAGTGCCGCACCGCTGGCAACATTCCACACTAACGTATCGACACCGGACGGCAAGACGAAGCTAGAGCACATCACGGTTACCGGCAGCTCAGGCGAACTGGCAAAGCTCGCCGGCCTCAAGTTACGCGAGGGGCAATTCATCGACGAGGCCAACGGCGTCGTGATCGGTAAGCAGCTATCAATTGACCTATTCGGCACTGAAAAATCCCTCGGCAGCGTCCTCAAGCTCCGCGGCGAGACACTGACAGTCGTTGGCGTGCTCGACGAGCCGGAAACTGCGCCTAGTTACCTCGGTGTTGATTTTAATCGCTCCATCATCCTGCCGCTGGCCGTCAGCAAAAAATTCACCCAAAACACCGCCCAGATCCAGCAAATCCTCATCACCGCCGACAATGGTACAGCGCTGCAAACCAAAATTGATGCAGCCAAAAAAGTCCTTGCCCAACAGCATCAAGGCGATACCGACTACCATACCTTGGTCGGCCAAGCCATCACTGCACCAAATTCCCACCTGGTGAACGCGCTCTCAACAGCCATGGCGGTCATCGCCGGCATCTCGCTACTGGTCGGCGGCATCGGCATCACCAACATCATGCTGGTTTCGGTCGCCGAACGCCAGCGCGAAGTCGGTATCCGCAAAGCCGTTGGTGCCACCAACCGCACCATTGTCGCCCAATTCCTCATCGAATCAGCCATCATCGGCCTGTTTGGCGGCGTTCTCGGCTATGTCATCGGCCTCGGCGCATCGTTCCTCCTCGGCATGTACCTACCATTTACCCCAATTCTCGAATGGCAGGCTGCCGCCTTGACCATCGGTGGAGCCTTGATCATCGGTATGCTCTTTGGCATCTATCCAGCCAGCCGCGCTGCTGGCAAAGACCCGATTGAGAGCTTGCGCCACTAAATTTCACACGAGTCTGTCATGGCCCCTCAATGGGCTCTAAAGTAAAAGCGACGCCCCATCTCCCTTGGGCGCCGCTTTTCATTTTCTAGTTCAAATAAGCCTACGACAATTCTTTCTTTAACTGCTCCACCAGTGCCACTGGCTCTGGATTAACACCGTTGAGAATGCCCGCATAGATACTGACAATTTCACCCAGCGCCAGACCCCATAGTAGCTGCTCAAGCAGCGTCTCGCCCTGTAGCTCGACTACTTCGGCCTTCGGGCGCATACCCGACAGCAACCGATCGGTCAGCTCCATCCGCTCCCGGATTCGTGGACGCTCAAGGCTGCTCCGAAAATCCACGACCTTATATGGCTTATCGACCGGATGTGATGACCAGCCGATAAACTCATTGTGGCTGAACTCCGGATATTGATTCCAAAACGCCACATTTTTCGCTGACTCATTAAAGCTAATCTTCCACTTATACGCCAGCGGCCATGTCAACTCGCCCGCATAAAACACCTGAGTCGAGCCAATCAGTTTGAGCGCCAGTTGCTTGGCATAATTATCCGCCGTCGGCACCTCCTCAGCCCACTGGCTCAGCTGATCCTTCAGCCACGTACCACTAGCTGCCACTGCTTGGTACAGACTATCGTCAATCACCTCAAACTGACTGAGCAGCTTTAGCAACCCGCGCAAATGATAAATCGTTGACATCCGCGGCTGACCGCCCGACGGGACGCGCACCCGCGGCAGATTATCTGCCTCGGCCGCCGCAAACAATTTTCCGCCCGTCGCCATCACCGCCAACTGGCAGCCATGCTCACGAGCCTGCTGGTAACAGCTCATCGTCTCCTCGGTGTTGCCCGAGTGGCTGATAGCAATAACTAGTGTTTTTTCGTTCACAAAATTCGGCAACTGGTAGCCTTTCACTACCTCAAGCGGCACCATAATCCGATCCGCCGTCAGCACCTTGACCATATCCGCCGCCAGCGCCGAGCCGCCCATGCCCGCCAGCACCACATTCGCCACCTCACCGGGGCTCGCCGGTGACTCCACCTCGACCACAAAGTCCGTCTGCGTCGTCACCGCCACCGCACTCGTTCGTGTACTGCCCGGATCGCGCTGCGCTAAAAGATTTTTATCGTCAAGCATCTTGAAATTCCTCCTTTTCCTGTGTTACAGTATAACATAGGAAGCAAGCGTAACCGTAATGTGAAAAGAGGTGGGGTATGACAATTCAAGACAGCGGACAAGTCAACAGCGATCAAGATCTAGCCAACGTGCTAGCGAGCGTCTCTGGCGGCAATGATGACAATCTACGATTTGAAGAAACCGGCGCCCAGGACGCCAACACGACCAGTCGCCCGACCAAGCCACAGACCGGCGTCGCACCCGGGTCGGCCGCACCAGCACCACGGCCAACCACCGACAACACTAGTCAGCCATATACCACGCCGACCGATATGTCACTTGATGATATCAAGCAAAATGCTCTAAATGAGCTTCGACCACTGGTCAACAAGCTCAACGTCTCGCCCGAGGAAAAGTTCGACACCTACCTCCTATTGCTGCGCTCAACTGACGACACCTCGCTAATCGCCCCAGCACACGAAGCGGCCGTCGCCATCCCCGACGAGACCCGCAAAGCCCAGGCGCTGCTCGATATTATCAAGGAAATTGATTTCTTGTCGCAGAGCTGAGACTGCAGACTCAAACATAAACAGAGCGCAGGCCCAAGGTCGGTAATTCACTTCACGAGCAATATAAAATGTCCCGCTTCATACGGGACATTTTACTGGTAGAAGCAAGAGTCTTACATCATCCCCATACCTGGCATGCCACCAGGCACAGCTGGAGCTTCTGGCTCTGGTACGTCGACGACCAGTGCGCCCATGGTTGCTGC
>CAUUSE010000030.1:0-5942 GCA_963547725.1 uncultured Candidatus Saccharibacteria bacterium
GATACTATGTCTAGAGGTTTGATATTCATATGTATTCCTTTGTTTATGATTTATTAGATAGGCTTATTATACACCCTGCTGATAGCATACGGCTAGTAAGTTGACATTGGCTAATTCTTTAGTTGTAATATGAATATCATCATGGTTAAATAAGCCCAAGGTTTCGACCGAACGCTGTTCCTGACCTTTTTAATATCTCTTTTTGATGTTCAATCCCCACTGCTGAACAGTGACGTCTGGCGCATAGCCTTCGGGAAACAAGCCTTCAATCGTCCAGCCATGGCGCTGGAGACAGGCGACCTGCCACGGCTCGGGGACGAGATGGACATACAGCTTACGGCCATAACCGTCTAATAATCGCGGCAAGTTAGCTACCAGTGCTTCGAAAACAGCCTCTGATTTTGCTACCAGCGGCATGATTTTAATCGGCTGGCCTTTCTTTGGGGTTGCAACGACAACGCCAACGACCTTTCTATCCTGCTCGGCGATGAAAATGAGCTTATACTTAGCGTTGACATCTCGGCTCTCACGCCGCTGATAACTGGCAAATAGCGCATCCACCCATGCATCATCCACGCTATTAAAGTCACTACCTACCCGCGATAGGATCAGTTGGCGCACCGCTGCAGCGTGCTTTTTCTCGTCAAACGGGACGATTGAAATGTCCGACAAGTCAGGAGGAGTTAGGCCCTGACTTAGCGGCCTGTACAACATACACTCGTCGATGTCAGGTTTATAATGATCTTGCGCCTTGCCGGCAAGATGAAATCCTTTGCGCAATAGAAACTTGAGCGTGTCTTGGTTTTGGGCAGCTACTGTACAGTAGAGTTGCCGAGCGTGGTGTTTGCGAGAAAAATCCTCGGCATGGCGAAGCAACTTACTACCAATGCCAAATTTACCGCGATATTCTGGCGCAACGATGAGCGGACTAATCTTAACTGCCCCCTGCTTCTTAACGACCAGATGAATCATTCCAGCAGGACGATGATTGACTTCCGCAATAAATATGTATTGTAGAAGTGAAAACTGCCCGACAGAATCGACGTTGCCATTGATATGCGCGGTAAAAATCCGCCGTGCATGGGCTCGATGATCGCCATCGTAAAATGGTTCAAGCGCTTCTGTCATCAAGCGGGAAACGAAATCAACATCGCCTGTTTTGGCTTTACGGATATCCACAGTGGTCGACGATTTCCTATATCGGTGCATGAGTTTATTGTCTTATACCCTATACAATAACACAAGTTATCTATTGTTATACATACGTAATTTATGACTATAGCTAATCAAATCAGTACAAATTCAATACCGATAACACCGTTTTGTAGCTGCTCGTCAAGCGGGTAAAATCCATTCATTTGATTCTCCAGCCATTCGATACTCTCGCCACCAAACTTACGCGGATCATTGTGCGAGAATAAATCGTGAAGCGTTGCGTAGCGTAGTAAACCAACCACTTTAACAGTGGCAGTTTGGCTGGGGTTGTCTCGGTTGGTAAAAACTATTTGGTCACCGATTTGAATTTTCTGGCGTTTGTCGTCGTATAGTCGTGATTCGATGGTTTTATTACCAGAGGTGATGGCGTTAAAAGGTTCGGGAGCTAATTTTAATTTATGTGTAATCATAGAAGCTAATTATAACAGAACAGATGACGCATAACTACTACTAAAGCGCAAGATATCCCGCCTCGCGCCTCATAAACCACCCATTGCTTTTGGGCGGTTTATGTTCCTGCTTTTGGCGCTAGGGTGTCTTTCTTTGGATCGACGACTTTTTCTTCAGCTACGCCTTTAGATTTGAGCGTGACGTGGAAGTAACCCGGCTCGCCTAAGTGAATGCTGCGCCTTTTGTAGCTAACAACGATGCTAATTCCTCACCTTAAGATGGTTAAAACTCCATAAATTGGTGGAGTTATGCGTCTAGAATCCTTCTAGATATTTTTCTATAAATGACCTATGTTCATTGATTATGCTTAATCTATATATGTCGTCTGTCTTACAAAGATGATAGATAGAGGTACTCTTCGCTATAGTCTTTTTAAGACAAATTTTTATATATTATAGCCAATTCCTTACCTCTATTGGCGTTAACTAGCTCTATTCCTGACAATCTCATTGTATAATCTTTAATATTCATATCAATAATTCATCATTAGTTCATTTTCTTATCATAGGTATGTACTCTGAAAGCCCTAGAAATGCCTCGGCTAAATCTTTGTGGCCAAAATTGACAGATATCGTCTCTCCATTACAATTGAAATATGGTTAAAGTAGTATCAAAAGCGCTTATTAAGAATAAAAATGGTAAATATCTACTGCTTTATAGGGGAGACACGCACCCTAATTTCCCTGGACATATTGACCTTCCTGGAGGAGAAGTAGAATCGGAAGAGACCTCTAAGACGGCGACTGCACGAGAAATACAAGAAGAGACTGGCATATGTATATATCCAAATAACTTGAAAAAGCTATTTGTTAAACAGTACAAAAACACAAGACATGTACTTTTTGAGATAATCATAGATAAGGCTGACATTCCTATTAAACTGAGCTGGGAACATAAAAAATACTGTTGGATGACGCTATCAGAATTATTAGATACGAGCATTCCAGAGGATGCAGACTCTTATTACATAGGTGTTATCGATTATTTAAAGCATAAGTCTTACTAGAAAAAAGTTTTCTTATATTGCAAATAAGGCTCTTGGTTTCACCTTAACTACGTAACATGAGTATAAAAATGTATTATTGTATTATTTCACCCTAAACAAAATCAGGAGGGTGGAAGCTTTCTACTCCCGCCCATTGCTACAAACTCGCCTAGACATCCGCAGTTTTTTGATGATATTCCATCTCGCACCTCAAAAACTGCCTCTTATTTTTGATGGTTTATGTTCCTGGTTCTGGCGCTGGGGTGTCTTATATTTTTGCTAGATAATCTCTCAACATCACAAATCCATCAACCGCCTCAATTGCCGCCAAATATTCTTTCCACTCTTCATCATTCAATTCTGCCAAGCTGCGGCCAGGAAAGCTCGGATGGCCATAAATATATAGCAATTCCGTCCAGCCATGGAGATTATCGCCACGCGGCTCATCAATGATAAAACCCTCCTCGTCGGCCACGAAAATGTGGTCTTTTTCGCCGTCAAAATAGCCAACCGCAAAAGAAAATATAGCCCTACGATCAGTTTCACCTTGCATTAATTTGATGATACCGGGATAGCTAAAACTATCCAGTAACAATTTAACAAACGGCCCCGGAAAACCTTTCAGTGCCGGGATGAAAAAGCCGCGATCATCAACGATCAGGCGCTTGTTTGGAAAAGCTTTCTTGGCTTGAGATAGTTTACTTTTGGCAATTGTTTGAATATCCAGCCCCCGCCCCTCGTCAAAATCATAGTCACGTTGCTGTAGATCAACACCGAGCGGCTGGAGGAGCTTCTGAAGGCTGGCGAACTTACGCTGGTTGGAAGTGGTGAAATAAATTATTTTGCTTTTTGCCATGGATAAACCTTTCTGCCAACACTGCGAAGTCTATCTTCCTCTCCGTGCCGCCAGCGCAAACCACATAAAGTAGCCCTCCAACGATTCGTCTTCCATGCCAGCGAATAGTTCGCGGGCGCGTAGGACTTCGCGGAGTTTTGGCGATTTTTGGCGGGCGAGTTGCTCGGCGGTGGCGTCCAATAAGTCCAAGCCGCGCTGCCAGGCACCAGTCATTGCAGCCGTATCGCCGCGGCGCCGGGCTGCAAATGCCCGCCCGACTTCCGCACCGATATTACCCATTTGCTCAAATATCGTTAAGCTCTGCCACTTTTGCCGGTCAAAGACATGTTCACTCACGGACGGCTCCGGCGATGATATCGATGATTTGCTGCCGTACCGCTGGGTCGAGCACATCACGCGACGGATTGTTTTGCCGCGGACGAATGTTTATCATGCTATCAAACTCGATAAATTCATCGGTACCAAACTTATCCGGATATAGGTTAATCCCCCACAGATCTGTTTGCTGCGATCCACGTTCTAACAAATACGCTTCGCCATCAGCATGCATATCCATGTCGATCACCACAATTTTCTTAGCAACATCGACATCCGCCTTGACCATCGTCCCGTACATTCTCTCAGCCATCGGGCGAAGCTCGGCGAGGGTTATGGTATCAATAATCTTCATGATTTAATTGTAGCACAGACGGTCGGCGCTTTAGCAGGATATGCTTTTGGCGTGGGCTCTCTATATGAGGCGACGGGAGCTAGGGTTTGTTTGATGATAAGTGGTGCTTTCCGCTTGTTAAGTGTATAAGTCTTATTTGCTGCTTTTTTGCAACCGCGCCGCCAACTCTCGCCAAACTTCCGCAGTCAATTCCGCCTTTTCTTCATCAGCCATTTCAGCGAGCGTTTTATTTTTACTGTCTGGCAAGAAGTACTTATCGTAATTGCACCCGTTGTTGCCGCGCGGTTCTTTTAATAACGCGCCGTGCAGTTTTAAGGTAAAGGTTTGCGGTTTGTTGCCGCCAAAGTAAGTAATCGTGCGCTGCGTGTACGCCTGAGTGGCGCCGCCGAGCAGCTGAATTACCCTGTCAATACCGATGGTGTCGAGCGCGTATTTGGTGTAAACGCCGGGAAAGCCGTTCAGTTCGTCGATAAACAGACCTGAATCCATCACCACTAATGGACATTTAAGTAGATCGTAATATTTTAGCGCCTTGTCGACAGAGACGACTTCTTGGTCATCGGATTGGATTTCTGGCACGTCAGGTAAAACTCCATCTGGCGCGATCAGATTAATATCCGTTCCAGCCAGCGCCTGTTTAGCTCCAGCAAGTTTGTGTTTATTAGTCGTCGCGTAAATTAAGTCCATAATTATAGTTTAACACTATCTGTCTCAGACAAACCTCACCACAAACCGCATACCCTGCCCATGCGGCGTGAAGTCGTAGTCCAGTCCTTTGGCATCGAGCAGCATTTTCACAGTGTAGAGGCCGATGCCGCTGCTGTCGGTGTGTTGCTTCGTGGCGGCATTGCTCCGATAAAACGGGTCGAAGACGTGCTGAAGTTGTTGCTTGGTGAGTGGCTTGCAGGCGTTTTCGATGGCCAGCTCATGCTGGTCGCAGGTGATTGTTATCACGCTCCCGGCGTTGCCGTGGCGCACCGCATTTGACACCAGGTTCGAGATGACGTGGCGCATCATGTCGCGGTTGACACGAATGGCCGTCGGCTCTGCATTAACCTCGAAAGTCATGCCGCGCGTTTTTGCCAGCAACGCATAATCGTCAATTACTTCAGCGATTAACTTATCAATCCTCAACCGTTTTTCCTGACGCAAAGCCTGCTTGGCGATACTGCCAGAGCGCAAAACGTCATTCACCATCGCCGCCAAGCGGTCAACCTGCGCCACCGATTCCGCCAGGTACTGATCGCGATTGTTATACTCGCCGATGTTTAGCTGCGTGTTTTCGAGCATGATCCGTAGGGCCGCCAACGGCGTTTTCAACTCATGCGAAGCCGCGCGGAGGAAGGCGATTTTCTCTTTCTCGAGCTGCGTGATCCGCTTATTTTCATGCTCCAGTGAACGAATCGTTTGCCACAGATTTTGATACAGCTCATTAATATTTCGCCCCAGCACGCCAATCTCGTCATGACTATTCACTGGGTAGTGCGCGCCCTTTTCCAGCCGCTGCATGGTCGTCGTCACCACTGCCATCTGGCGAATCGGCCGCGTCACAAAACGGCTATAAATGTACGAAAATATCAATGCCACCAACAGCGAGCCGAGCATAGTATAGGGCAATACGTGCAAGGTAGCGAGTTTAGCCTGAGTGACGGGCGCTACGTCAGCCAGCAGCTTGACTGTAATTTTTCGTCCTTGGTTATCCGTCACACTGCCCTGCTGCAAAATCACCGAACGTGGATCGACCGTTTGGCCGTCAGCGATTTTCA
>CAUUSE010000031.1:0-5783 GCA_963547725.1 uncultured Candidatus Saccharibacteria bacterium
TGGCTGGGCGAATTTGACGCGGCGCTGATGAAAATCGTCCAAGCGGTTGACGACCTGGGCATTCACTACCTCACCATTCGCCAGCACGACCATGTGGTTAGTTTCATGCGCGGCAATCTGCTGTTTATCATGAATTTTTCACCTGACCAGTCGTGGACGGATTATGGCGTGCCGGCGGTGGCTGGGTCATACCGGGTAGCACTCAGCAGCGACGACCAACAGTTTGGCGGACAGGGCCGGGTTGATCCTGATGGCCGCTACTTTACGACGCCGCATAACGACGAGCACATTATACGTGTATACATACCGGCACGAAGTGGCCTCGTACTACAAAAAGATTGACCGCGAAGCTATGTCAGTATGAACACCCTACCATGATCTTGACTACTGTGCTAATTCTTTGACCATCTTAGATAGAATCGGAATGACGTTCATTTCGAACCACGGATTGCGCGCCCGCCAGCGGAAGTTAAGCGGTGATGGGTGAACAAGTGGAAAATAATGAGGCAGATACTCCACATAATGCGCGACTGTTTCGGTCAGGTTGCGCTTCGCCTGCTTATTAAGATAGTATTGCTGAGCATGAGCACCAACTAAAATCGTCAGCCTCACATCCGGCATCTGTGCTAGCAGCCGTGGATGCCACTTTTTGGCAAACTCCGATCGCGGCGGTAAATCACCATGCGCAGCCTTACCTGGATAATAAAAATCCATTGGCATTAGAGCAAACAAATCAGGATCATAAAATTGTTCATCGGTAACCCCCAGCCACTGACGCAACGTGCAACCACTGGCATCATTCCATGGCGTGCGTGTTTCCTGCGCTATTCGTCCCGGCGCCTGACCAACCAGCACGATACGTGAGCGGGGTGAAGCGGTATAGACTGGCGGCCAACCACGAGCGTGAAACGAAGCATTCATACTATCTTGATCGATTTCATCATATAGCAACGGCCTAGTCATCACATTAGTATATCACAATCATTCTATACTGTTCACTCTTCAGGCTACCCTTCGTCAATATTATGTGATATATTGTTCACATGGATATAAACTCAAAAAATATCATAGCTACCTTGATCTCGCTCGGCATCCCGCCAGCCTCGGCGACAATCATCCATTGCCTCCTTGTCGCCCCACCGTACCACCATAGCCACACGAGCCTACATGAGCAAACCGGCTTTAGCAAGGCGGCCATTACTGGCGGGCTACGCTACCTAGAAACACTTGATATGATCTCCTACCAAACAGACAGTTCACGGCGGCAGCATATCGCTCTTGATATCAAGCCGCTCGTCACCTACATTCAACAACGTATGTTGCTGTTTGATAAACTGGCTGACGAATTACATGCAGCGTCAGCCGAACAAGCAGACAGTGATTTTTCATCAGATATCACCACGGTAGCTGAGCTGTGTAGCGTAATCAACGAAACAATTTGGCAGGCTATAACGACCTGGGAAGAGCAATATACCTCTACTCATCCATCGAGATAAGATATTCTTCCAGGAAATCGCTCCACTCCGGTACATTCTTTTCTCGAAAATAGGCACGAAGAAAGGTAACCATAGTTTGTTGACGAATTAATGCTTCGTCTCGGCCTGGGTCGGTCATCATAATCTTTGGTAGCTTCAACAACTTTTCAAAGAAATAATTAATGAAGCTATCGCCATCATGCGTGCCACCGTTAGCGTTATATCGATGCGCATCAATGTTCACATCAGGCCAAACAGTTGGATCAAATATCCGACAACTACCGTGATTAACCGCATAAATAAGTGCCCGCTCGATACCGCATGCCCCAATCGCATCACACATATCAGCGTCAGACACCAACCGACCAGCTAGACGTTCTGGCCGCACACCATGTAGATAGCGACTATAGCCAATCCGAGCAATATTATGACGCACCGCATCCTGCAAACCAGCCGCAACACCAGCCTTCGTCATAATTGACGTGGCATTATTGAGTTCATCCGCTTGCTTTTTACCAACTAATTTATAATCATCAACATCGTGCAGCCATGCCGTCAACAGCACTTCGTCCATCGAAGCCGCTTCTTTTTTATACTCATTCGCGAATCGCTCTGCTAGCCGTGCCACACGCTCAACGTGATCGTCACCATGGCCTGACGTATCGCCACCAAGCAGTCGGCAGACTTCCTGCCTTACTATTGTCATTGATTTGTTCATAGACTTTATTATACACCCCCATGCAAGTCACGGACGCAAATCTATTTATTAGCCACGAAACCCCAAGCTGCATAATACATCATACACGCTCGGTACAACGTAACATGCAGCAGGATAACGTCAGACTGCTCGATTCATCTCGGTAGTTACAATCATTCCTGAGTACTGTCAGCCAACGCCCTACGAATCGCCAACTCAGCCAGGGCAGCCTTCTTTGTCCGCGGCCCACTTTCTATCCTGTCTGTAAAAAAGATACCGTTCAGATGATCTACCTCGTGCTGGATAACCCAGACAAGCATACCGTCAACATCAACATCAAAGGTCTGTTCATGCGTCTCGCCCTGCTCATCCATCCAGCGAAACGTAACCTTAGGGTAACGCGTCGTAAAACCCATCGGTGTCGTTTCGGAATCACCCGTCACTCCACTCAGGCAGCCCTCTGGATTTAAGCTCTTCACAGGTTCACCACTATATTCAACGATCTTGGGGTTAATTGCCACGAGCCGAAATGGCTTGGCTTTAGCATCCTCAGGCGGCCGCACATCAATAACAAAGATTGCGAGATTGCTCCCAATTTGATTGGCAGCGATACCTACACCCTCGGGACCCTGTGAGCGCAGCGTATCGAGCATATCTGTTATGGTCTGCTGTACATGATCGCTCCCTATGTCCTCATGTTCGACGGGTATCGCTTCTCGCGTTAGTATTTCATGGCCATCTTCAGTAAAAAAATTTATAATTTCGCGTTTCATGTCTTTATTATACCATATTTATCGGGTAATAAATAGTAAGACCATCGCAATATTGACGATTCTTCCATCAGTTGACAGCCAACCCGCCCCTGTTATACAATGAAATTTGTATTATTATCGTGAGTCTTGGTCGCCCGAGTCCACCATAGCGGGTCGTGGATGACCTATCTTTATGTCAAAATATAAATCTAAGGAGTTTTACCTTGCAACAACACGCAAAAACAACATTACAATTACTATGGCGAGCGTCGCGTCCATACAAATGGCGGCGCAACCTTGCTCTCATCACAGCGACACTAACCTTAGCGGTAGGCACAATTGTCGGGCCGCTGATTATCGCACAGCTCCTGGACATGATTCAACATGGTCAGCTACAGACCGGCTCTGTGTGGACGCTTGTGATTCTCTATGGCCTCAGTCAACTATGGTCAGAGATTATTGGGTGGCGGATAGTGCTGTATTTGATGTGGACCCTAGAAACCATTATGCAGCGCGACATCGCAAACAAGGTATTCGCCAAGCTATCTGGTGAGACCATGTTTTTCCACTCCAACAAATTTGGTGGCTCGCTTGTCAGCCAAAACAGCAAGCTCAGTAGCTGTGTTGAACGATTTTGGGATGAACTAGTATGGGCAGTACTGCCGCTGGTCATCTCACTCACCGGATCAATTGTTATCCTGTCGATGTTACTCTGGCAATACGCGCTCTTTCTATTCATGGTCTCGATCATCTTTGGTGTAGCCGTCTTCTTTGGATCACGCCCAATGGCCAAATTAAGCCAGCGTGAAGCGGAGGCCAGCAACAAAGTAAGCGGCAACCTCGCTGACATGGTGTCAAATGTGCTTGCCGTTAAATCATCTGGCGCTGAAAAAGTCGAGCGGCAGCGATTTGATAAAACGAATCATGCATGGCGCAAGGCTAGCCTAGCCACTATGCGAGGATTTCTCACTGTCAGCAGTGTTTACTCAACGATAAACACCAGCATCCGAATCGGTGCCATCATGTTCGCTATTTATGCAGCACAGCATAATATCGTTTCGGTCGCAGCAGTATACTTAATCATCACCTATACTGGCAGCGTCGCCCGTGAGCTGTGGAATATGAATAGCATTATGCGCAATTATAACCGGATCATCGGCGACGCCCATGAGATGGTTGAGATATTACACACACCAACATCACTTGTTGATAAGAGTGATAAAAAGCTTCATGTTGATCGCGGTGTCATTGATTTTGATGCCGTGACCTTTACGCATGACGAAGGCAAGGGGGCGATGCTATTTCGCAACTTTTCACTGCATATTACACCAGGCGAAAAAGTCGGGCTGGTTGGTTCTAGTGGTTCGGGCAAGACGACTCTGACGAAATTACTGCTGAGATTTGCCGACATTGACTCGGGCACAATCACGATTGACGGGCAGGATATTGCCGAGGTTACACAATCCAGCCTCCGTTCGCAGATCGCTTACGTGCCACAAGAGCCGCTACTATTTCACCGTTCGGTGCGCGAGAACATTGCCTACGGCAAGGCTAATGCCACCGACGCTGAGATTGAACAGGCAGCCAAAAAGGCGGGGGCTTATGATTTTATCATCAAGCTGCAGGATGGATTTGACACACTGGTCGGTGAGCGCGGCGTCAAGTTGTCGGGTGGACAGCGCCAGCGCATCGCTATCGCTCGAGCCATCGTGAAAGATGCGCCAATCTTAGTCCTCGACGAGGCGACCTCGGCGCTTGATTCTGAGTCAGAAGTTCTGATCCAAAAATCGCTCAAGACGCTGATGAAAAACCGTACCTCAATCGTCATCGCTCATCGACTTTCAACGATTGCAAAGCTTGATCGAATCATCGTGATGCATGATGGCAAGATAGTCGAGGATGGATCGCATGACCAGCTCCTTAAGCACGGCGGCCACTACGCGAAACTGTGGCAGCATCAATCTGGCGGCTTTATTGACGCCTAACCAGCACAGTCTCTAGGTAGTATGCTATAATGCATAATGATATGATGCACGCGTTTATTGATTTTATTGTTCATTTTGGTGTTGTCGCGATTTTGCTGGTTGTCTTTGCCGAATCAGGCCTACTCTTTGGTTTCATTTTCCCGGGTGACAGCCTGCTGTTTACGGCTGGCTATATGGTGCAGCAACATATTCTGCCAATTGATATTCATTTCTTTGCACTACTACTCTCGCTCATGGCTATCCTTGGCGATAGCGTTGGCTACGCATTTGGACATAAAGTTGGCCGTAAATTATTTGAACGCAAAAACTCTCGCTTCTTTAAGAAGAAATATCTCGTGCAGGCCGAAAAGTTTTACGAAAAGCATGGCTCACTTACTGTGGTGCTGGCGCGGTTTGTACCGATCGTGCGCACATTTGCACCAATCGTGGCTGGCGCTAGCAAGATGCACTACCGAACCTTTATCGTCTTTAATATCATTGGCGGCGTTATTTGGGCCACACTTTTCACCTACCTCGGATTCTTTGCTGGCAAGGCGCTCACCG
Source organism: uncultured Candidatus Saccharibacteria bacterium (assembly GCA_963547725.1). Classification (GTDB taxonomy): domain Bacteria; phylum Patescibacteriota; class Saccharimonadia; order Saccharimonadales; family Saccharimonadaceae; genus Nanosynbacter. The sequence continues at coordinate 5,453 of CAUUSE010000031.1, forward strand.
ACGCTGGTATTAATATTGAGGTCGCTGCACTAATTATCATCTTCTTGTCAGTGCTGCCAATGATCATTCACGCCCTCAAGCAGGAGCATACTCGCGCGGCACTGCGCCAACAAGTATCAGTCCTACTCGGTAAGACTCGCCGCAAAAAGCAATAAGCCTTCATGGTAAAGCCTGCTCGTTAGTAGCTATACGTCCAACTACAGCAAACTTTTCAGATATGTACCGGTAAATGATTCTGGCACGTTGGCGACTTCTTCTGGCGTACCGCTCGCTACTACCGTACCGCCGCCGAGACCACCCTCAGGCCCCATATCGATAATCCAGTCGGCCG
>CAUUSE010000032.1:0-5624 GCA_963547725.1 uncultured Candidatus Saccharibacteria bacterium
TACAACAAAAGATAAGATCATGAAAGCGAGGATTGAGAGTAGTGAAAAACGATAAAACAAACGAGAAAACGATTGAGCAGATGATGGCGGAGCTGAACGAGAGAATTGCGTGGTTTCAGGGCGATGACTTTAATCTGGACGAAGCCAAGCAGCGGTTTATTGAGGCGCGGCAGCTGGCGCAAGACATTACGGCGGTACTGGATGATATGCAGCACGACATTACGGTGCTTGGCGAGGATTTTAGCGCGTGATATGGCTCGTGTGGCTTGGCGGGGCGATTCTGATGATCTTTGCACTGCCAGCACTGATCGGTGCGCCGTATGTGCCGTCACGGTCGCGCGAAGTGCAGCGGCTGTTTGCTGAGGTGCTGCCGCTCGGTAAAGGTGACGTGGTGCTTGATATCGGATCGGGCGACGGTGTGGTGCTGATGGCGGCAGCTCAGCAGGGTGCGCGGGCGATTGGCTATGAGATTAATCCATTCCTGGTGCTAATATCGCGCTGGCGGCTGCGAAAATTACCGGGCGCCCAAGTGCACTGGGCGAATATCTGGCGGCGGCCGGTGCTCGACAAGGTGACGGTGATGTATGCCTTTGGCGATGGTCGCGATATCGCAAAGATGTTTCAGCTAGCGGGGCGCCAAGCGGCCGCCCAGAGCCAGCCGCTGACCTTCGTGAGCTACGGATTTTCTATCCCCGGCACGCAGCCGACAAAAGAATACCACGGCTATTTTCTCTATCAGCTGCCGGGAGGCTTTACATCGCCCGAAGCATAAGCTATACTGATGCATATGAGTAGAAAAACAGAGATGGAACAGGGATATGTCAATAGCTGGATGATTGTGGCGATTAGCGCGATCGTGCTGTTCGTGGCGGCTGGTAGCGCGGCAATTTGGGCGTACCTGGCATATTCACAGGAAAAAACTGCGGTCGAGAGTCGGATGGCGGTAGCTTCGGCCAAGGCGCGCGAAGAGCAATCAAAGGCTGACCGCGAGAAATTTAATGAAGAAGCCAAAAACCCGCGCATTGAATTCGTCGGCCCCGAGCAATACGGCCGCGTGTCGTTTATGTACCCAAAGACCTGGAGTGTTTACGTAGCGGCTGACGGCAGCGATCGCGGTGATTATAAAGCGTATCTCCACCCGGCTATCGTGCCACCGACGAACATTCATAGTAGCAACCAAAACAAGTTTGCGCTGCGCCTCGAGATTCTTAACAGTGACTTCAACAAGACGCTAGACCAGTACGCCAGCCTGCTGAAAAAGGGTGATTTGACCTCGAGTAGCGTCGAATACAACGGTAACACCGCCACGCGTATTGACGGTGCGTTTAGTAAGGATCTGCGCGGCTCGGTGGTGCTGATGAAGGTGCGCGACAAGACGCTGCGCTTTTCAACCGATGCTGATACGTTCAAGCCAGATTTTGAGGCTATTCTCAAGACAGTGAAATTTGTGCAGTAATCTCTCTCAGTCGCGGCTGGTGCATGAAATGATACGGAGCAGGAGCAGTTCTTTTTGGCGCCTCGGTTTGCTATACTAGAGGTGTATGGCGCAGCCACAGTGGAGTGATAAGGAGTTTGCCGCAATGCCGAGCATAGCGGTGGCGGCGCATGAGCTGAAGGCACCGCTGGCGCTGATTCGGCAGATGAGTTTATTGATTGAGGATGGTGGGCTCAGTCCAGCCGAGGCGCAACTGATGCAGCGGCGAGTGACGTTGACGGCGGAGCGCTCACTGGCTTTGGTGCAGGATTTAGCGCGTACCGTAAATGTGCAGCCGACGCTGTTTCCACTGGAGCCGGTTAATCCATTAGCGCTACTCGCCCAATTGGCGCACCAGTCGCGCGACATGCTGCGGCTGTATGACCGGCGGGTGACGTGGCCGCGTACGGGCAAAAAGCGGCTGGTGGTGGCCAACCCATTGCTGCTCGGGCGGATCATGATGAATTTTCTCGATAATGCGATGCGCTATAGCGAGGCTGGGGCCGCAATTCGCGTGACTGTTCGCCAGGCAGGGACGATGGTGCGGCTGGGTGTACGGGATTTTGGGCCGATGATGAGCCTGGCTGAGTATCGGCGGCTGGTGGATGAGATGACTATGCACAAATCAGTCAGAACCCGGCCGGATAGCAGTGGTCTCGGAGTGTATATCGCTGCAACGTTCGCGCGGGCGATGGGCGGGCAGATCGGGCTGATACGCCACCGAGACGGACTGACGTTTTATGTTGATGTGCCGCTCAGCGAGCAGATGAGCTTATTATGAAAAAACTCCTGATCATCGAGGACGACCCGCAGTGGGCGGCAGTGCTGGAGCGGTATGCGCTAGAGGCGGGGTATACGGCCCGGACAGTGGTGGCGGCTGGACAGGCGATAGCGATGCTTGATGAGTGGCGGCCGGATGGCTTGATTCTCGATATGCTGCTGGCGGGTGAGACGGGAATGGCACTACTGAATGAGCTGCAAAGCCATGAGGATCTGGCGCGGCTGCCAGTGGTGGTGTGCAGTAATGTAGCGCTTGATCTGGATCAGCTGCGGCCGTTTGGCGTGCGGGCGGTGCTCGATAAGGCGCGCATGACGCCTGACGACGTGCGAGCGGCGCTCAGCGCACTAGGCGGCGAGGAGGCTGAATGAAAGACGGTGAGCGACTTAAGGCGATTGTGCTCCGGCGGACGGATTATGCAGAAGCCGATCGGGTGTTGCAGTTACTAACGCCCCAGGGGCGACGGGCGGTGATCGCCAAGGGGGTGCGTCGCGAGCGGAGCAAGCTGGCTGGTGGCATTGAGCTACTAGCACTGTGCGATGTGGTGATTCGTTCGGGTCGCGGCGAGCTGGGGCTGCTGACCAGTGCCAGGCTCAGCGCGTTTTATCGGCACATCCTTGAGGATTATGAGCGGATGCAGTTTGCCTACCAGGCGCTCAAGCTGGTGGCGCAGGCGACCGAGACCGTTGATGGGCCGGAGTGGTTCGCGGTGCTGAGTCAGGTGTTGGCGTGGCTTGATCGGCCGGCGGTTGATCGGCTGCTGGTCGAGACGTGGTTTTATATGCAGTACGCTGAGTTGCTGGGTGACGAGCTGAATCTACGCACCGACGTGGCCGGGCGGACACTGACGAGCGATAAATCATACATGTACGATCCAAGCGAAAAAGCCCTAAGGCCGAGCGAGCAGGGCGACTTAACAGCCGATCATATCAAGCTGCTGCGCCTCATCCAAGCCAAGCCGCTGGAAAATCTCACCCACATTGGTGGCCTCGGCCCGGTCATCGCCAGTTGCTGGCTGGTGGCTAGGCAGCATGCCGCGGTGTAGTGCGTTCGACGGCAACCGCACCTAGGTAATCTGCCAATTTAGTGGGCAACATATCACTGGTTAGTACTTCTTGTTCCTTGCTGTACAGTGAACAAAAATACTTCGCTTTTTCGTACAGGTTTTTCGCTACGCCGGGTTTCATGATGCTATATCGCGTATCGTTCTCGAGACTAGTGGCAAGTTCTGATAGCTCTATGATGGCGTCCGCTCGCCGGTTGGTGCTTTCCTCCTCGCTATAATGGCCAAGCTCGGCCAGGTCATGCGTGATCTGGGCGGCTCGCAGTCTGAGAAAGCCGGTGAAAAGGGCTGTCTTAGAGTCAACTAACATCTCGGCAATACGCTCGCCAACGACTGACAGCAGCGCCACTTTCTGTTCCTTGTCGATTTGTTGATGAGCATAATCGAAAACCGCCTGAATATCTGAGAGGCGTGATGATTTCTGGAGCCATAGTCTAGCCAAGGAGCTAGCTTCCTTTTCATTGACTATCTCTCGTAATGCTGGTGCAATACATATTTCAGGTACGGTAGGGCTGGGCTGTTGGCTCTTTGTTGCACGCCATACGCTCTCGAATAACCGAGAGGAAGGTAAACTAGGAATATTACCGGGAGCGATGCTATCAAAGGATGTGCGATACTGCTCGAAAGCGACAGCAGCGCGCTCTCGTAGTGTTTCTGGCGTGGCGTCTCCAATGATACTTTTATCGGTATTAATCTCAAGGAGTTTTTCAAGATAACTAGCGCCAATTAGTAGCTTTTGGATGTCCATTAGCCAGTAAATACGATTATCTAGATCTGGTGGGTAGTCAGTGAGAGTATTAAAACTCTGCCAAAACTCAGTCAGCTTTCGTTCGGGGGTGAGTTCTGGGTTACTGACGAGCATCTCCAGTTGCTGAATGAGATCACCCGTGGACACTTTAGGAAAGGTCAAGTCAGGGTTATTGGTTGGACTCTCACCAATAGTATTATGTCGTTGTGCGTATTTTTCACCCATATCACGTGCTTCCCTCGGCTCTTATTTTTTAAGCGTACCACGATAATTAAAGATATGTCAAATGTGCTATACTGGAGCAATAATGATGACAATCGTCGCGTTGCCAACGCGGAGAAAGGGAAGACTGTGAGTACTACAAAAATGGAAGATATTATCAGCCTGTGTAAGCGTCGCGGCTTTATTTATCAGGGGTCGGATGTGTATGGCGGTCTGAGCGGTACGTGGGATTACGGTCCGCTGGGTGTGCAGCTGAAGCGTAATATTATGAATTTATGGTGGCGCAGGTTTGTCGACGAGCGCGACGACATGTACGGTGTGGATGCGGCGATTTTGATGAATCAGAAGGTCTGGCAGGCGAGTGGGCATGTGGATACGTTTTCTGATCCATTAGTGGAGTGTAACCACTGCAAGGCGCGTTTTCGTGAAGATCATCTACTCAAAGATCAGAAGGAGAAACTGGATGGGTACGAGGCTCTCACCGAGAAGATCCAATGGTATCGCGAGCATGCCACGGCGCCAAATTTCTATGATGAGATCAAGGAAAAAGAGCCCGAGTTGTTCAAGAAAATACTGGACATGGAGCTTGGCCCAAGTGAGATTGACCTCGAGGAGGCCAGCGATTTTGGGCTGAAAGAATGGCCGCATGTGCTAAGAGTGATTAAATGTCCTAACTGTGGTACGCGAGGTGATTTTAGTGAGCCGCGACAGTTTAACATGATGTTCAAGACATTTGTCGGTGCTAGCGGGCAAAATGAGCTGGCGATTGATGAGTTGACGGGGGGCGCCGATGGTAGGCGTAGCCTTAATGGCATGAAGGCGATTACCTACGATCCACAGTCGATTTCCTATCTTCGCCCCGAAACCGCCCAAGGCATCTTCACTAATTTCAAAAACGTTGTCGATAGTTTCTACCCGAACTTACCGTTTGGTATCGCTCAGCAAGGCAAGGCGTTTCGTAATGAGATTGCGCCGCGTGATTTTGTCTTCCGCTCTCGCGAGTTCGAGCAGATGGAGATTGAATATTTCGTGAATCCTGAGCATTGGCAAGAGGCGTTTGATGAATTGCTGGCGGCGACGCATGCGTTCTTGGCAGAGCTGGGCTTGAAGCCAGAACACATTCACGAGCTGGATGTGCCGGCGGAGGATCGGGCGCACTACAGTAAAAAGACGATTGACATCGAGTACGATTATCCAATTGGCCGCGAGGAACTGATGGGCATCGCCTACCGCACTGATTTTGACCTGATGAACATTCAGCGGGTCAGTGGCAAGAGCATGGAGTACACCGTCAAGGGAACGAACACAAAATTTGTTCCGCACGTCATCGAGCCGTCGT
>CAUUSE010000033.1:0-5434 GCA_963547725.1 uncultured Candidatus Saccharibacteria bacterium
TGATATTAACATTTTTCACCTGAGCAAACTCCTGGCTGATTCGGCGCATTTCCTCAGTCGACTTACCGCGTAGTTCAGCCACGAGCGCCGTGAGGTTGTCCGCCGCCTCGCGCTCTTTTTGCTGCAGATAGAATTGCGGCATCAAGGTATAAACCAACGCATGTACCAGGATGATCAACGCCGCGAATAAGCCGATTGACACCAAAAATGTTTTGGGAAATAGCTTAAGATTCTTCATAGCGATAGCCCACCCCCTTCACTGTGACGATGCAGTCCAGGTGTAATTTCTTGCGCAGGTTTTTGATGTAGACATCGATCACCCGGTCGAACGGCACCTCGTCGTCGCGCCACAACTTGTCGATAATAGCTTGCCGACTCCAGACCATGTTTGGATTATCGACGAGCAGTTTGAGCAGCTGCACTTCCTTGGGCTTGAGATGTGCATCATTGTCATCATAAAATCCCTGATAAGCCATAAAATCCACCGAAGCCAGGCCGCGCTGCCACAAGGTTTTTTTGACAGACTGTTGGCGGCGAAGCAAGGCCCTAATTCGCTTTTCTAAAATCACCAGCGAAAACGGCTTACTCATATAATCATCCGCCAGCTCGTCAAAACTGGCAATTTGCGTTGGCTCATCGTGTAGTGCCGTCAGCATCAGCACCGGCACGTCGCTGTTCTGACGAATTTGGTGCAGCGTCTCGATACCACTCATACCCGGTAGCATAATATCGAGAATAATCACATCCGCCCCAGCAAATTTTTCCAGCGCCTCCTCGCCGCTGGTCGCCGTCACCACCGTAAAGCCGCGCTGGCGGAGGAACCGCTCGGTGCCAGTGCGCAGGGTGGGCTCATCTTCAACTAGAAGGATTCGTGATTTTATTGCGTTACCCATTTCGGTTAATCTTGGATGTTATCCTCCTGTGTTTTGAATTGGCCTGCGCTCGATATTCGGACAACAGTACTTGGTAATTCTGTAGTTAGTCAAGCTGCCAATGCGATAATTAGTTAATTACAATTATACCTTACCAAAGTAATTTGTCTACCTAAGCCTGTTCCAAGGTCCATTAACCTAAACCAGAACATCCCGTAAACTTAGGAGTGAATAGCAACTAAGTGAAAGGAGATGTTCCTAATGTCTACCATACCAAAGTTTGCCAGTAACAAGAAATACTGGCAGATCCTTAACAAACTAGTCTTTGGCGATGAGGTATCTTGTCCTCGCTGCCATAAGGGTCTTCATGAAAACTATTGCAACAAATATCTGTGGTGTAAACTGTGCCGCAAGAAATACTGGCCTACCAGCTACCGCGCTAGTTGGTTATACGGCATGAAGCTAAGTCCCCGGCAGCTGTTCATCCTGCTCTACTGTTGGCAAACAAAACGCTCAACGGAAACGTCATACCTATTAGCCGGCGTAAGCTATACTACTGTTCGGCGCTGGTTTGCCCGATTCCGCAAGCAACTGCCTGACAGCAGCAAGCTCACCGCCATGCTGGAGGGTGTGGTGCAAGTAGATGAAAGCTACTTTGGCAAGAGGCGATCCAAACAGCCTCAGCACATCGTAGTTGGCGCTAAAGATACTACGACCGGGCGCATTGCCCTACGCATTACCGACAGCCGAGATAGACAACCGCTTGAACAATTTGTTCAGGACTACATCGTAGCAGGCAGCCTAGTGGCGAGCGACAAATGGTGGGCGTATGACGAATTAGAACTACTTGGCTATGCCCATGAGAGCTGGAACCATAGCAAAGGGCGCTTTGCCGGTACCAACCAAGGAGAGAATATCTGGAGCGTGACGAAGCGGCATGCTCGGAAGCTGTTCGGCGGAAGAATCCTGACGAGACAGCTAGACTCTCTTTGCCAAGAATGGATGGCAAGAGCTAACCAGCCAGAACTGTTCGCCAGCCCAATAGCATTCCTGCGGTTTACTATGGCTTTACGGGTTAGTTGGGTGAACCGGTCTCGTATTGACTCTACCCCTTCAATTTCTTATCCTTCAACGTCAACACCACATCCGCCTGTTTGGCCAGCTGTTTGCTGTGGGTGACGACGATGACGCTTTTGTCGTTTTCGTGGGCGGCCCGGCGCAGGATGTCGATGATGTCGGCGGCAGTGGCTTCGTCTAGGTTACCGGTAGGTTCGTCCGCCAAGATAATCGGCGCGGAGGACACTAGCGCTCGCCCGATCGCCACGCGCTGCTGCTGTCCGCCAGAAAGTTTCATGACATTACGGTGAATGTGGTCGTCGTCTAAGCCCATGGCGTGCAACGTTTCGTTGGTGGCTTTAGGATTAACCAATTTCAAGTTTTCCAGCGGCGTCAGATAATCGATCAGGTTATAATTCTGAAACACCAGCGAGATATTGTGTTTGCGATGATGCGAGTAACCCTGCTCAGCGATGTCTTCATCGTCGAACAAAATCTGCCCGCCAGTCGGTGTGTCTAGCCCCGCTAGCAGCCCCAGCAGTGTCGACTTGCCGGCGCCAGAACTACCGACGATGGCGTAGAACTTGCCCTTTTCAAATTGATGATTGATGCCGTTGAGCACATTGCTGGTGCCGTCAGCGTATGAGTAAATGATATCGCGTAACGTAAGTATTGACATGATAACTCCTAACTTAATTTTGCTAAAATTTGCTTTGGTGATTGGCGCATGATTGGCGCGGTGGCAGCGATGGCTGATAGCAGAACGACCATGTAGCCGAAGGCGAAAGCCTGTAGGTAGGTCGCTACTGGCGCGGCGTGCACCGCAGTCTTTTCTATGCGCTGGCTTTGGTCAGTTTGCGCTGTCAGGGCGGTAGAAATTTGCGACGAGGCGACCGAACCGATACCGAGTGCGAACACCGAACTGACTGCGGCGATGATTGCGAGTTCCGCCAAGAACTGCCCGATAATCTGCCGCTTTGACGTGCCGATAGACAGCAAGATACCAATTTCATGCAAGCGGCCGCGCACCCAGAACACCAGTACCAGCGACAGCACCGCCAGCCCCGCTGCGGCCGCGCCGATGGTGGCAATTGTCAAAATGTTTTGAATGCCAGCGATGTTTTGGAGAACCCCGGCAAATACCGCTCCGTTGTTAGTCAGGCTGAATTTTTTCCAGTCGACGTTTGGTAGGCTTTTGACGCGGTCCGTTAACGACTTCAGCTGATGCGGATTTTCGGCAAAATACGTCGCCCGCGTCAACTGCTGGCTACCTGTCAGCTGCTGCGCCGCAGCCAAGTTGGTGATGAGATGATTCTCCGCCATGTCGGATTGCAAGACCGCCGGCTTTTCGCCTTTACCGCTGAAGATTCCTGCGACAGTCACCGTCACCCGCCTGCCGTCTTTGGTGATGTCCAGCTTGTCGCCTGGCTTGATATTATTTTTCTCGGCAAACGTTTTGTGAATCAGGGCCGCGTTTTGATCGTTCGCCGTTAGGTGCTTGCCCTGCTCTAGTTGGTAAAATCGACCGGTGAACTCGCTGAGCAAATCGCTCTGTGTCGCGCCCGTTACTTTCGCCTCGCCAGTAATTCCAGAGTCCAGCTGCACACCACTGCCTGCCACGTCAACCAATTGCTTGCCTGGCAGTCCCGCGGTGGTCTCTGCCTGGAAATTGTGTGCTTTGACCTTGTCCAGGCGCTGCACCTGTCGTGCCATTTCCATCGGCACCTCGCCCGACGGCTGATTGCTGGCGATGCTAAAGCCAGCGCGGATATTACGCTCGACCGATTGCTTCAGCTGCGCCATCGTCTGCTGTACCGTCAGCGTGCCGATCAGCAGCGTGAAAATCAGCGTCATGATCAGGGCGATGGTCAGGCTGCGACGCCGTTTGCGCGCCACAGCCGTCCAGGCTCGTTTGATAATCGTCATCATTCGCCCCTAGTCCACTTCGGTTAGTAATTCTTTTGGCGTTGACTGGGTAATCGGCCGAGAGGCCAAGAGTACCGCAATGATAATCACCGCCAGTCCAGCGCCCCACACTGCCAGCAGATCCGTCGGCTGCACACCAACCGTCACCTTGTCCAGCGTACGCGATGACGTCACCGAATCAGCGTCAGCACCAAGCGACGCACCGTTGAGGGAACTGCCAGCTTGACGTGTGGCATTCTGCGCCGCCTGCGACACCACGTGATCGCCCATTTGTTGAGCAATCAACCCGGCGGTAAAGTACGACACACCAAAGCTCAGTACCGCGATCATTACTAGCTCAGCGATATATTGCAACACAATCTTTGACTGCGGCACACCCGTTGTCAAGAGTACGCCCGCTTCGCGCTTACGCTCATTCATCCACAAATACAGCACCATGCCGATCACCGCGACGCTGACCAGCGCCGTCGCCCACAACATACCGTCGATCAAGCCGTACACACCGTTCACCGCACCAGTCACGCCAGCCAGTTCCTGACTATTCTTATTCAATTGATACTTTTGCCAATTGACCGGCAATTTATTCGCCCGCGCCATTACCTCATCCAACTGTTTGGTGCCCTTGGTGAAGAACGTAGCGTCCTGGTAAATCTCATTTTGCGCTGTATAGGCATTCAACTGGCGAGTTGTCGTGAGGTCAGTCAAGAACAAATTCTCGAACAGCTCCACCTGGTACGTTGCCTGCTTTGGGTTTTTGCCGTTAAATATACCGACGATTTCTACTTCCACCTCATCCTTGGATGGATGCTCGTTGTCGGTGTCGTATTGATTGGACTTTAACTTAATTTTACTGCCCAGCTTCAGGTTGTTGGCCTTGGCGAAATCTTCGTGCACCAAGATCTTGTGCGAATCGTTCTCGGTGATATGCCGGCCAGCGATGAGCTTGAGCGACTCAGCCCGGAACTTTTTCTCGGACTCAGATTTATTGACGCCGATGATGGTGGCGGCGTTGCCAAACTGTTTGTCTTTCTCGGCATCATAGCCGCTACCGCCACTCGGTAGTGGCACCAGTTTGGTATTGATAAAATCGACCGTGGCATTCTGGCGCTTGACGTAATCCGTCACGCCTTCCAGATTTTTCACCGCGTCGATGTCTTTGTTCGACACCGTTCCCGAACCGCGGGCGGTTCCCGGATTGGTGCGCGGATTATTGCCCAGCGTAAAGCCGGCCTTGAGCGTTTTGTCGAGCGACTGCGCCGCCGCGTCGGTCGAATGCTTGATGGCAAATCCACTCAGCATAATCGTCGACATACACAGCAAAATCGCCAGCAAAATCAGCGTTTTGAGTTTTTTCCTGGTGATATACAACCAGGCACGTTGTACAAATGACATAGATCTCCTTTCTTGGTTCTATGTCAGTGTAGCAAGGGTGTGTGAAGGGAATGTGAAATGGGCGGGGATTATCTATCCAGCCTTGGCTAGCTTCTGCTGTCGCCTAATGGCACCTTGAGCAGCAGCACGAATCTTCTTCGGATCTTCAAGGGCTTTCTTCATTTTGTTTTGGCGAGTTATCGCTGCTT
>CAUUSE010000034.1:0-4991 GCA_963547725.1 uncultured Candidatus Saccharibacteria bacterium
TTGCTCATGCTTCTAGTGTAGCGGAAAAAACTGATATAATCTATCAAATGAAACCGTTTTCTTTTGAGATCACTTCTAGGCTTGACGACACGCTGGCGCGCACTGGCATTATTCACACGCCGCACGGGGATATCACAACACCGGCGTTTATCGTGGTTGGAACTAAGGCTAATGTCAAGGCGATGGTGCCAGAAATGGTGGCGGATGTCAGCGCGCAGGCAGTGCTGGCAAATGCCTATCATCTATATTTGCAGCCGGGTCATGAACTTATCGAGAAGGCTGGCTATTTGGGCAAGTTTATGCACTGGGATGGGCCGACGTTCACTGATAGCGGCGGCTTTCAGGTGCTGAGTCTGGGCTCGGGCTTTAAGAAAGTATTGGCGATGAGTACGGATGTTGATGAGGAAATCGCCATCGCTAAAAAATCGTCGCGCCACGCTTGGGTGGACGAAAACGGCGTAATGTTCAAATCGCATCTGGACGGCTCGTACCATAAATTTACGCCAGAATTATCTATGCAAATCCAAGCCGGGATCGGTGCGGATATTACTTTCGCCTTTGATGAACTGACCTCGCTGATTGATCCGTATGACTATCAAGTCGAGGCCTTGGCGCGAACGCATGCCTGGGCGGAGCGGAGTTTAGCGGAGGTTAAGCGCCTGCGTGCAGCCCGTCCCGACAAGCCATATCAAGCATTGTTTGGCGTGCTGCAGGGTGCGAATTATGAAGATTTACGCAAGCAAACGGCTGCGTTTTTAGGCGCGATGGATTTTGACGGCTACGGCATCGGTGGTGCGCTGGAAAAGGAAACTATGGCACAGACAATTCAGTGGGTCAATCAGATCTTGCCCGAGAACAAGCCGCGGCATTTGCTCGGCATCTCCGAGCCGGACGACATCTTTGCGGCGATTGAGCAGGGAATTGACACCTTTGACTGTGTCAGCCCGACGCGCGTGGCTAGAAACGGTGCGGCCTATACGCCATTTGGCCGGGTCAATGTTCGCGGCCAGAAATACCGCGAACTGTTTGAACCAATTATGGAAAATTGCGATTGTTATACCTGCCGTCATTATACTGCCGCCTACCTCTGTCATTTACTCCACGCCCGCGAATCTCTGGCTGGTACGCTGCTGTCGATTCACAATGAACGATTTATCGTTAAATTAGTTGACAACATTCGCGCCAGCCTAGAGAATGGGACATTTTACGAGTTTCGCAAAGTGTTTCTGGCAAAGTACTATTGCTGTTAGAGTGAGCGAACTTATTCAACCGTCACGCTCTTGGCTAGATTGCGTGGCTGATCAACGTCATGGCCGCGCTTGACAGCTACATGATAGGCCAGGAGCTGCGACACGACATTAAACAAGAGTGGCGTAAGGTGTGTTAGTTTGGTTGAGACGCGGATCACCGTCTCGCCTGGCACCTTTTTCGTCGTGTCGGTGATGACAATGGCGTGAGCGCCGCGAGTGTTCATCTCGATCAAGTTGCTCTGAGACTTCTCGTACAGCCAGTTGTCTTGGATATAGCAGACCTCAAAGAAACGATCATCGATCAGGGCGATCGGACCGTGTTTCAGCTCGCCAGCGGCATACGCTTCGGCATGAATGTAGCTTACCTCTTTGAGCTTCAGCGCGCCCTCCATGGCAATCGGATACAGCGTATCGCGGCCAATGTAGAGTGCGTGATTGTAATCAGCATACGCCCTAGCGATGGAAGGTATCTCAGCACCTTGTTTATCAAGGACTTTTTGGATCTCGCTTGGTAGTATTGCTAATTCTTGCACAAATTCATCAATAAATTGTGGGTTGGTACCCTTGGCATTGGCGAGCATAATACCAAAGATCGTCAGAGCAGCGACTTGTGAGGTAAAGGCCTTGGTACTGGCGACACTAATCTCGGCGCCAACGTGCAAGTACACGCCGCCATCAACTGCTCGGGCGATCGTACTGCCGACGGCGTTGACGACGCCGAGGCATTTAACACCACGTCGCTTCAATTCATTCAGGCAGGCAAGGGTATCAGCCGTCTCACCACTCTGGCTAACGATCATAGCGACCGAGTGTTCGGGCACGTTGAATGCGCGGTAGCGCAGCTCACTGGCGATCTCGACACTGATGGTTACGTCATCAGTTAGCTGCTCGATAAAGTAGCTGGCCTGCACACCAGCAAAGTAGGCAGTGCCGCAGCCAACGATGATGATGTGCTTGACGTGGCGCAGTTCATCATCGCTCATGTTGAGACCGCCCAGGCGCGCATATTTTTGGTCGGGTAGTACGCGGCCGGCTAGTGTCGCTGCAAGGCTGGTTGGCTGTTCATAAATTTCTTTGGCGAGAAAGTGGTCAAAGCCCTGCTTCTGAATCGCCTGCATATCCATGTCGAGCATCTCGATCTTGACGTCAAGCTTTTGCGATTCAATTGTCTGTAACTCTAGCCCGCTACGAGTACAGCGGCCGATTTCACCATCGTGCAAATACACCACTTGATTGGTGTAGCCAACCAGCGCTGAAGCGTCACTGGCGATATATGTTTCGCCGTCTCCGACGCCAATGATCAACGGGCTACCTTGGCGAGCCACGATAATTTCTTCGGGGTTCGTGGTGTCAAGTACCGCAATGCCATACGCACCAACTACCATCTTCAATGCGCCGGTGACTGCTGTCAGTAAATCCGGTGAGTCACGCCGCAGATAGTCAATCAAGGCCGCCAATACCTCGCTATCGGTATCGCTCTTAAACTCGTACTCATGACCGGAAAGCATCGTTTTAAGGTCTTGGTAGTTCTCAATGATGCCGTTATGTACCAGATAAATCTCACCAACGTGGTGTGGATGGGCGTTGCGCTTACTTGGTTCACCATGTGTTGCCCAGCGGGTGTGTCCGATGCCGACCGTATCGCTCGTCTTATGTTGTCCGACGAGCTCTTCCAGTGCCGCCACCTTGCCTTTGGTGCGCAGCAGGGTTGGTGTGGCGGAGTCCGATAGGGTGACAATTCCGGCACTGTCATAGCCGCGGTACTCAAGCCGCTTAAGCTCAGCAACGAGGATATTCTGCGCCTCGCGTTCACCGATATAGCCAACAATTCCACACATAGATTATTTCTCCTTTAGCATTAACTGATACACGCTTCTCAGTATAAGACATCATAGAGAAAATAACCAACAGAAAGTAATAATTACAACAATTTACTACTGTAAGAAAGTGTTGTATATAATACAATAACTACTATTACCACTCAAAATGAATGCAACATTTAGCAAGTATACTCGTCGCAATGTAGTGTCCACTAGCAGCGATTAACAAAACTGAAACCGGTAATGACAGAAGTGCATGAAAAGGAGCGATACCAAGTTGGTGGCAGCACCCGAGTATGACGCCAACGAGCGTGAGGTAAATAATAACAAACTTTGTACCGCTAACGCTCAGCCTATCGAGAATACGCTTAACATAGAAAAATGTGACACCGTAGCAGATTGCGATGAGGATAAAGAGAAAGAATAACAGAAAAATAGCAGACTGTCCGCTCGTTTTAATGAATAAGGTAGTGAGCTTGATAAGCACCCAAGCTATAGAGAGGGTCATTGTCAGGATAAGAGCAATACCCAACGAAGGTAGCTTTGGTAAGTTGGTTTGACGGCGACGATCATATTCGGCATTTAGTTCCCGACGCTCGTCATATGATAATCGTTTTGGATATACACTAGTGCGGGTTGCTTCAGGTGTTGCTTTCTTAGAAAAGATACTCATGCTCATAGTATAAACCCTATTTACAACAGTTTGCAAACCAGTTATAATTAGCCCATACGCCGTGGAGCCTTTTTCGGGGGCTTATCGCGTGAAAATATTATTAAAAAAGGAGAACTTCTACAAATGGCAGATGCATTTGACCGAAGCAAGCCGCACGTTAACGTGGGTACAATGGGCCACGTTGACCACGGTAAGACGACACTGACCGCCGCAATTACGGCAGTGCTCGCAAAGCGCCTTCCAAGCGCAGTCAACAAACCAATTGCGTACGACCAGATCGATAACGCACCAGAAGAGCGCCAGCGTGGTATTACTATCGCCAGCTCACACCAAGAATATGAGTCACCGAACCGTCACTACGCACACGTTGATATGCCGGGTCACGCTGACTATGTCAAGAACATGATCACTGGTGCTGCCCAGGTTGATGGCGCGATCCTTGTGATTGCGGCAACTGACGGCCCGATGCCACAAACCCGCGAGCACGTGCTGCTGGCGAAGCAGGTTGGCGTGCCAAAGATCGTTGTCTTCCTCAATAAGATGGACATGGCTGACGCAGATATGGTCGAGCTGATTGAGGAAGAAGTTCGCGAGCTGCTTGCTAAGAATGGCTTTGATGAGAATGCTCCAATTATCAAGGGTTCGGCTCTTAAGGCATTGGAGGGCGATGAGAAGTACGAAGACGCCATCATGGAGCTGGTTGATGCTATGGATAGCTATATCCCAGAGCCACCACGCGACATGGACAAGCCATTCATTATGCCAATTGAGGACGTCTTCTCGATCAAAGGTCGCGGTACTGTGGCAACTGGTCGTATTGAACAGGGTGTTGTTAAGCTGAACGACGAGGTTGAAATCGTTGGTATCCGCCCAACTCAGAAATCAGTGGTGACCGGTATTGAGGCATTTAAGAAGTCTCTGGATCAGGGTCAAGCAGGCGACAACGCTGGTGTCTTGCTACGCGGTATTGAGCGCAGCGACATTGAGCGCGGTCAGGTTTTGGCTAAGCCAGGTACGATTACACCACACACCGAGTTTGAAGCTGAGGTGTACATCCTGAAGAAGGAAGAAGGCGGTCGCCACACTCCATTCTCCAAGGGTTACAAGCCACAGTTCTACTTCCGCACCACTGACGTGACTGGTGAAGTTGAATTGCCAGCTGACAAAGAAATGGTCATGCCAGGTGACACCGTAACCTTTAAGGTTAAGTTGCTCGCCCCAATCGCTATGGAGCAAGGTTTGAACTTT
>CAUUSE010000035.1:0-4595 GCA_963547725.1 uncultured Candidatus Saccharibacteria bacterium
CCCGCGAAAACATTGGCGCTTACCGCAAAGACGTTACTGGCTATCTGTACGGCGGCGACGTCAGCCGTAAAAAGAAACTCCTCGCCAAACAAGCCCGCGGCAAAAAGCGCATGAAGCGATTTGGCAAGGTTGATATTCCGTCAGAAGCGTTTATGGTAATGTTAAAGAGGGATTGATTATGAAGAGACCAATTATGTATATCGATATGGACGGTGTACTGGTCGACTTTACATCGGCCTTGACGAAGGTTCCGCCCGAGATGCTTGAGAAGTTTGCGGGTGAATATGACAATATTCCGGGTGTTTTTGCATTGATGGATCCGATGCCGGGCGCCCTTGAGGCAGTAGATGCTTTGAAAGAAAAGTATGATTTATACATCCTGTCGTCATCGCCATGGGAAAATCCGACGGCGTTGGGCGACAAACTGGCGTGGGTGAAGAAGTATTTTGGCGGCGATGGCCAGGAAAATATTTTCTATCGTAAGGTTATTTTTTCGTCGGTCAAACAGCTGAGCCGCGGTGATATCTTGATCGATGATCGGACGGCCAGGGGTGCTGCTGAGTTTGTTGGCCGGCACATTCATTTCGGTACTTCGCAGTTTCCTGATTGGCAATCAGTGCTGGACGAGTTGCTCTAGCGGCTGAGCGGTTGGCTGCTTGAAATCACTGAGCATAACCGGTATAATGGTGACAGAATCAATCGGAGGAAGGAGAGTCATATCGACCAGCTGACCGTAATCATTTTCGGTATCGACATCTCCCAGGGGATGGGGTGGTACTGATGAAGTTGATGAAGCTATTCAAAAAAGCTCGGCTTGGCAAACGTCGTAAGGGCGAGGTATCAGATGTTGATACTGAAGCCCCAGTGCCGCGTCAGCGCCCGGTGGCTACTTCAGTACCCGCCGCATCTCCCACATCACCCGCGCCACGTTCTCCTCACTCTGCGGCTGCTCCGGCTCGGCGTCATAGTGTTCAACGGCAAACTGTAGCCGCGCAGTCAGCTCGTTCTTCGGCTGCGTCTCGCGTCGTGTCGCCGCAACCCGCTACTCAGTTACCTCGCTCGCGTTCTGTCACTCCTCAAAAGACTCCCGCTCCCAATCCGCCGGCTAAACCTCACCCTAAAAAACCAGCAGTCTTTCATGACATTATGCCGCCGCGTGGCGTCCAGCGCTCGCGAAGTACATCATTTACCAAGCCGTCCGTCAAGCCCCAGCCGCCAAAGCATGCCCTCTCACCGTCACGCGCTTCACTGATCAAGCCCACTGCTTCGGCGCCGGCCCCGGCCAAGCGCCCGCTCAACAAACTTTCTTCCGTCAAGGCTCAGCCAGTCAAGCCGCTCTCATCACATCCGCCGCATCCACCGCTGACGAAGCCACCGCTTTCATCTCAGCCTTCGAGCCCGACTCGTCCGCTCAATCCTACAGCGGCCGCACCCCGCGCTAATGCACCACGCACCGATACGCAATCGACTGTCAAGCGCCCGCTATCCCAGCCACACCAACTGCCGACCCAGCCAAACTTACCGCCGCAGCCAAAGGAGCTGACCCACCCGCAAGTCACTGCTCATTCCCGCGCTCACATCGCCGTGCCGTCTCGCCGCCATCCTCAGCTAGCGCATCGTCCGCCGCATATTCGAGCGATGGACATGGTGCATAGGTAGGAAGTCGTAACTGCCCGGAAGCTTAGTCAATAATCTGGTATAATACTCATATGTCAGATCTTGAACGTGTCATCAGGGAGTACCAGCCGACCGAAGCGGCCGTAGCGCTGGTCCGAGATACTAAAATTGCGCTGCTAACCGGTATTTCCGGCGCGGGCAAGGATACCATCAAAAGGCGGTTATTGCGATCGCCGTCATTTCGTGATATCGTGTCGCACACCACGCGGGAGCCGCGGGCAAATAACGGTCAGCCAGAGCGCGACGGCATCGATTATCATTTTATTGATCAAGCAACCGCACTGACCATGCTCGAACGCCATCAGTTTATTGAGGCCAAGTTCGTTCACGGCAAGGTGTATGGCACCTCGACAGCCGAGCTGCAATTGGCGCACGATCATCAGCAAACGGCGATCACTGATATTGACGTACAGGGCGTGGCTGAGTATGAGCAATTGGCGCCGGGCTGTATCGCTATCTTTATCGTACCGCCGGATTATCCGACATGGCTGGAGCGATTGAAGCAGCGGTACGTAACGGAAGCAGAGTTTCAAGCGGCCTGGCCGAAACGCCGCCAGTCGGCCATCGCCGAGCTCAGTCACGCGCTGGAAGTACCGTATTACCACGTGATTATCAATGATGATTTGACCCGAGCGGTGCGGGTTTGTGGCGAAATTATTGAGCGCGGTGACGTGTTTAATCGGCGTGATGACGAGGCACGGTTGATAGCACGGGATCTTCTTGATTATTTGATGGGTGAGGACACGGCCTAGATGGCGACGAAGAAGTCGTCGTTTTCGCTCAGGCGACCATTTTGGTCGCTGTCAGGGTTGCTTGACCAGATCTTTTTCTTATTAGCCGGTGCGGCGTCGTTCTGGCTGGCGTGGCTGGTGTGGCGTGAGGGCTGGCATTCGGGTGGCTGGTGGATGGTTGGGCTGTTTGTGGTAGTGTGGCTGATTACGGCTTACTTGGCACTGCCGCGGCTGCATCGTATCCTGAGTAGTTTGTACGTACCGAATTATTTCATCGGGCGGACACGGACGGCAGACGGGCTGCTGGGTGATCCTGTCAATCTGGCTCTGCGCGGCTCGGAGGCACAGGTCCACCGGGCGATGACCGCGGCTGGCTGGACCCTGGCAGAAGAGATCACGGTGCGCTCATCGTGGCGGATGATTGTTGCTATCTTGACGCGGCGTAGTTATCCGCAGGCGCCGGTTTCGTCACTATTTCTATTTGGGCGACGACAGGACTTTACCTACCAGCAGGAAGTTGACGGCAATCCCGGTAAGCGCCATCATGTGCGTTTCTGGCGCTGTCCCCAGGGCTGGCTGCTACCGGGCGGTCATCAGGTGGATTGGCTGGCGGCAGGAACATATGACAGAAGCGTTGGCTTTAGCCTGTTTACCCTGCAAATTACCCATAAGATTGACGAGAATACCGATATCGAGCGGGATTATATCGTCCAGTCAGCCTTGAAAGCGCGCGCTTCGATCGAGGTGACCACCTTGAAAGACTTTTCCACCGGGTACCATTCGCGTAACGGCGGTGGTGACACCATCCAGACAGACGGTGATTTGCCGGTACTGGAGGTTGGGCGCGTGCGTGCCAAGTCCCTATTAGAGGAGCGCGACGAGGTGATTCTCGATGCTACTTCGCACGAGGTGATGCCAGTGGCGCACGATACATTGATACAACAATTTTGGAGTCGGCGGCCGCCACAGATCGCGTTTGGCGTGGTGGCAATGTTTGCGGCGCTGGCGGTCAGTATCATCAATACCGTTGTTGAATTATTTGCGATTGACCAATTTCATAGTCAGACGGTGGCTGAACTGATGGTGGATGGTCAGGTGAATGACGCGGCGGTGATTGCTAATTGGCTGATCGGTTCGTCAATTGTCATCGGCGCCGTATGGGTGATCATTACCATTGTGTTGGTGAGTCGGACGTTTCGTGGCAGTAATCGATTGCGGCTGGTATTGATGATGATATCCGGGTTGGCAGTTATCGCTAATTCATTCACCTTGACCATCGGCAAGATAACCTGGTCGACAGCCAGTACGCTGCTATTCATTGGGCTGAATATTGTAGCGGTGCTAATGTTTTCGTCAGACGCCGCTCGGCGATTTACGCGGGCGCGTAGCCAGGCCAGGCGCGCGGCAAGGTCGCATTAGCACTCGCTTGCGATGAGTGCTAGATTCATGCTACAATGAGCCTATGACCGAACGTCAACAGGCGATTTTAGCCGCCATCATTGAGCAGTATGCCGAGATTGCGGCGCCAGTTGGCAGCGTGACGCTGGCCAAGTTGTTTGGCGTGTCTAGTGCCACCATTCGCAGCGAAATGGCCAAGCTCGAGGAAATGGGTTTTATTGAGGCGCCACACACCAGCGCTGGGCGAATTCCCACAGACAAAGGTTATCGCTTTTATGTCAATGGCATCACCGATGCCCAGATGACGGAGTTGCCGAGCGGCATCGATCGTAGTGCGAGAGCGATCGAGGCGCACGTCAATTCGCATGTTGATAAAACTGATCGAGCGATTCGCAGCGCCGTCGATAGTTTGGTGGAGCTGACGGGCAATTTTGGTTTTGCGTCGTTTGGCACGCACTTGTATATGAATGGCATGACGCAGCTGTTTTCTCAGCCGGAATTTATCGAGGGCGATCACGTGCAAGCGATTGCTAGGCTAATTGATAATATCGAGCCGTGGCTGCACGAGGCTGCGCCGAACCAGCCGCTGAATGTGTTTATCGGCAGCGAAAACCCGATTGGTAAAAGTTCTGGAGCAACGTTGATTATTAGTAGGTTTTGTTCACAGTTTAGTAATAATAGTTACATCGGCGTGATTGGTCCGACTCGGCAGAATTACCGTCGAACGATGGAGCTGGTTAGGCGAACGGGTGCGATGTTGGAGGAGGTATTGTAATGGCTGAATGGATT
>CAUUSE010000036.1:0-4387 GCA_963547725.1 uncultured Candidatus Saccharibacteria bacterium
AGGAGGCGATCGCTAAACTCGGCGAGAACATCGTGGTGCGCCAGTTTAGGCGAATCGAGCTGGGCGTGAGCGAGTAGCTCTAAGCCTATTCAGGTACTGTTTATTGTCTGGCTGGGTTTGGTACTAGTGTTTACCTAATGTTGGGTGTTGTTATGTGTTGACAATATATTAAATCTGTGATAGTATAAAGCACAAGATTAACTACAGTGATATTAAAACATATGAAGAATATGAGGTCTGTATGCATAAAATGAGCCCTGAAAAAACACCCCACATTGGCCACATGATTGATGGGTGGGGGAGCCTCTCTGAAAAAGGGGCAGACTCTACTACTCCTGAACAGGATGGCCGTAATGGGGTGCTGGCTATCGAGCCGACCACCGATAAAAATAATCGAAAGTTTGCAGAAATTCCTGGGTATGAAGAGATCCGCCGACAGATTATTGATAGTAATGTATCTCATTCAGAGGAAACGGACGGCTGGAGAGCTGCTGTGTTACCAGAGAGTAAGACTCAAGGGTGGGTTGATCCGTTTGAGCAAACACCAGGTGGTCGTCGAGAGTCTTTGGTAAAACGAATTGTTGGTGGCCTGAAAGGCTTAGGAGAAAAACTATCAAATCATGGTGGGGCGGCAAAGAGGAAAATTGGTGAAGTATTCAGTAAGGCAGCTGAGACCGGGAATAGCCTAAAAGAGACTATCGGTCAGGCTGCCCAGAGTGCTAAGGAGCGTCGTGCTGAGCGCCGCCAGCAACGCGAGGAGGCTCGCGAGAACCGTGAAAATGAGTTGGCTACAAAAAGGCAGGAGCGTCAGGAGAGGGCCCAGAAGCGCAAGGATGCAGCAGGCGAACGCCGCGAGGCGGCCAGAAATGACAGAAATGCTGAAGTTGAGGATTTGCGAAAAAGGGCTGGACTCAGAGAAGAGATCGTAGCCGTAGAAGGTAGGCAGAGGGGTGCTGATACAGAAATCGCTGAAACGAAAGCAGAGATTGAAGCAATGTCGAGTGGCGAACTGGCGAGCGCATTTGAACGGCTCACGGCGGCACGTGAGGCGTACGAGAGCAGTAGACACCCGGCTGGTTCTCTCGAAAATAAACAACTGGCGTTAGCGGAAAGCATAGCAGAAAGTGCATGGCGAGTCGCCAGCGGTCAAGTCGAGATGCTCAAGCTTAGCCTGCAAGAACTTGAGATGAAACGGCAAGGTCTTGAGAGTCAGCGCCAAGAGGCTCTTGATAAGATTCGTGAGATAAATGAGCGGCGAGGTGAGCGTATAACGGCTGCCAAGGAAAGGAAGGCGGCACGCCGCGCGGCGCGCCAGGAAAAGCTGGCGGGTGTAAAGGAGGTGATCGGTGATGGTTTTCAGTCTGCTGGCAAGCGGGTCAGTGCCACTGCCGATCGGTTAGGTAGGGCGGCTGGCCGTGCAACCGAGCGAATCGGTGAGATGCGCACTACCGTAGCGCAGCGACTGCGGGATATCGGTAGCTACCTATCACGTCCGTTTGCTTTCATGGGGCGTAAGACAAAAGAAACGCTCACGGCAACAGGTGACTTCACCCGACGGTTCGGCAGGGCAGCGGTTGCAGGTCATATAGCGTTCACACAGGAGATGCAAAACCCGAATTCTAATGTAGGTGATAGAGTCTAATCCTAACGAGATAAATAGTAGGCAACTTGTTGAGGAAATTGATACGACGGTTGAGATAACTAATAAAATAAAAAAAAGGATAGTTTATGAATAACGACAATACACCACAGGTTAATCTTGATGAAGCGTTGATTACGGTCGGTCGGCTACGAGAGATGGGTATTAATCTGCCAGAACAGCAGTTGCAAGAGTTGGCTGTTCACGTGCAAGATACGATTAATGAGCGGATTGGCGAGGAGGCTGTAGAGTCTCTAACAGGTGAACAGCTGGAAGAATTAATCACAATGCAGGATAATGGTGCACCGGGCGATCAGATTAGTGAGTGGTTGCGTACACGAGTACCGGATTACGAGCAAATAGTTGAAGATAATACTATGATTGTACTTGGCGAAGTCGCCGATGACATTGATGCAATTCAACAACCAAAACCTGAAGCCGAGCGAGAGTGAATAATATCGTCACGCTTAGCTTAGCATGATACATCCCGCCAAAATGGCGGGATTTTAGCGCGTTGAGACTATCAAACAATCATCCCTCTGGTGGCGGGCGTCAGTGGTGGTGACGATGAATTGATGATGTTGGATGGTCTCTTGGAGGAGTTTTTCGCGAGTGGCATCTAGTTCAGAAAACACATCATCCAGGAGGATGAGCGGTCGCGATTGGCTGACCTTCGTTTGTAGTTCCAGCTCAAGCAGCTTGAAAGCCAGCATAATGGTGCGCATCTCGCCGCGCGAGGCGACTTTGATGGCTGGCTGGCTGTGGAGGAAAATCGTAAAATCTTCGCGGTGTGGGCCGGCCGAAGTATGGCCTGTAGCGATTTCATAGTCGCGGGCGCGCTGCAGGCGGTCGAGAAGTGCCTGTTCGTATCGATCAAGCGATGCACTGGCTTGATAGATGGCTGCAAAAGCTATTTCGTGTCCCGCCAGCGCTGCATATAAACTACTCAGCACCGCCTCGTGCTTAGCTAGGAATGTGGCACGGGCTTGGGCAATGTGGGTCGCTAACTGGACGAACTTAATATCCCAGGCAAAGAGGTGATCGCGCCAGTTTTGGGTCGTCTCGTGGGGATGTTTGAGCAGCTCATTGCGCTGTAACAAGGTTCGGTGAAAGGCGCGGAGCGTGGCTTCGTATTGAGCATCCAGCCGAGATAATATACCGTCCAGAAAATCCCGTCGTCGCGATGGCGATGAGGAAATGAGTCGTAGCTCGCTCGGCTCAAATAGAACGACCGGTAGACGGTGCTTGCGGAGAAGGAGTTTGCTGCGGCTATCGTTAATCGTAAATTCTTTGCTTATTGTGCCGTCGGCTGTGCGGAGCAACTGGAGGCGTCGAGAGGCGTTGTCGGTTTCGAGGTGGATGATGGTTTGCGTTTGGTCGTGCTGCATGCAATCAGCAAGGCTGCCGCGAAAGCTGCTGCCGCGGAGGGCGACGTATATCGCTTCGAGCAAGTTTGTCTTGCCGGTACCGTTTGGTCCAACGATGACGGTGCCGCCTGGCGCCAGTGTCGTCTCATAAAGGCCGTAGGAGCGAAAATGATATAGTTTAATGTGTGTTATCACTGACGATAATTATATCACGCGGCTTCTTCTGGTGAGGTTAGTTCCGCATAGGGATCGGCTACCCGTTGGAGATTTTTTTGGTCCTCTGGATCAATGAGTTCTGGGTGAGAGAGAATGCTATGTTTGATGTGGGTTTCATGCAGCGAAAGTGGACGTTGCATGTTTCTATATTCGGGCAGTAGGTCTTGCTCGCTGCCACTAGTAATATCGTTTTTGATGACACATTCCCATGTGTCGGGCGCGCTCTCGATGAGCTCGACATGGTGAGTGCCGGTGACGCCCAGGTAATCAATAGGTACTGGCGGAAATTCGATGGTTGCTCGTGGTATTTCGGGGTGCTCCTCTATATACCAGTCTTCTGCACGGCGAATGGTCAATTCCTGTCCCTCGTATCTAACTTTTACGGTCTTGAAGCCGTCGGAGCGTTCTTTGTCGGCATCAAGAGTGTCGTTGTTTTCAGCGGCGATCGCGGTAGCCTCATCAAAGAATTGATTACTCTCGTCTTGGTCGCCTGGTGTTTTCACGTCGCCAGTAGGCTCGTTGATACTATCCGGGAGATTACCGTAAAGGTCTGCATTATAGCCACTGTTGCGTGCTGCAATTTCCTCAGGGTTAAGCGGCGACTCTTTCGTCTCATCAGTTCGCTTTAGTCGCTCAATATCGTAGGCCATCTTCTAAGTTTCTGTTTAATTATACGTTAACGTTTTGATTTTAGCATGAATATTTGGATAAGTCAAGCAGACAACCCCGTCAACAGTCTGCTATAATGGATGACAGATAACGGGAGGAAATATGTTTGACACACAACCATATGAGGATAAAATGGCGCAGGCGTTTAGTCATTTTCAGGACGAGCTGAAAAAGGTGCGGACAGGCCGGGCGCACGCCGGGATGCTGGACGGCGTGATGGTAGAGGCGTACGGGACGCGGATGCCGCTCAACCAGGTGGCAAATGTGACGGCGCCGGAGGCGCAGATGCTGCTGGTGACGCCGTTTGATCCGAGTAATATTACGGCAATTTCGGCAGCGATTCGCGATAATCAGAGTTTGGGCTTTAATCCGTCCGATGACGGGCGGGTGGTGCGCGTGCCAGTGCCAGCACTGACCGAAGAGCGCCGCAAGCAATTAGTCAAGCAAGTTAGCGAAAAGGTCGAAGAGGCGCGGATCGCTATGCGGACGATTCGCC
>CAUUSE010000037.1:0-4370 GCA_963547725.1 uncultured Candidatus Saccharibacteria bacterium
AGCCAAACAATACACCCCAAACGATTACGAACCAAACATTTACGCCATGTGGGAAACCAGCGGCGCATTAGAGCCGACTGGCGCCGGTAAACCATACTCCATCGTCATGCCGCCGCCCAACGCCAATGGCAACTTGCATATTGGCCATGCCCTGGACATGAATTTGAAGGACATTATGATCCGCTATCACCGCATGAAGGGCGATGATGCGGTATTTATTCCTGGGGCAGATCATGCTGGCTTTGAGACGTGGGTAGTCTACGAAAAAGAACTAGCAAAACAGGGAAAAAGCCGCTTTGACTTTTCACGTGAACAACTATACGACCAGGTTTGGCAATTTGTTGAAGAAAAACGCGGCAATATGGAGTTGCAGCTGCGCGCTCTGGGCGTCAGCGCTTCTTGGCAGCATTTGACCTTTACGCTGGACGATAAAGTCATCGCTACGGTGTATGAGACATTCAAGAAGATGTGGGATGACGGGCTAGTTTACCGCGGCGAGCGGATTGTTAATTATTGTACCAAACACCAAACCAGCTTCGCCGACATCGAGGTTGAACATAAAAATGAAACAGGGAAGTTGTGGCAAATCGCTTACCCGACGCTGGATAAAATCGGCGAAATTGTCATCGCCACCACGCGGCCGGAGACCATGCTGGGCGACGTAGCAGTAGCTGTCCACCCGGACGATGAGCGCTACAAGCACCTTATCGGCACACGGATTCTCCTGCCAATCACCGACGAGGAAATCCCGATTATCGCCGACGAGTACGTCGATATGAACTACGGTACTGGCGCGGTGAAAATTACGCCAGCGCACGACCCGAACGACTTTGAGATGGCCCAGCGCCACAATCTGCCGCTCAAGCAAATCATCAGCCAAGAAGGTAAGATGATTAATGTGCCGCCGCAATTCCTAGGCCTGACGCCGGCAGAAGCCCGCACTCGCGTGTTGGCGGCTTTAGAATCGTTGGAACTGCGCCGCGGCGAAACAGACATTGAACACGCCGTCGGACATTGTTACAAATGCGGCAGCGTTATCGAGCCGATGGTTAAGGAGCAGTGGTTTATTAAAATGCAGCCACTGGCCCAGCCAGCCATTGAAGCCTTAGAGAGGGAAGAGATTACCTTTTATCCAGCCGCCAAACGCAAAGAACTCATCGCTTATCTCAAGCAATTGAAAGACTGGAATATTTCTCGGCAAATCCCGTGGGGCATCCCGATTCCAGCATTTGTCAATGAAAGCGACCCGCGCGATTGGATATTCAACATCCGCACTGACGAACGAAAGATAGTTGTAAATGGTACAACATATATCAGGGAAGAGGATACCTTTGACACCTGGTTCTCATCTGGACAGTGGCCGTACATCGTTACCGATTACCTAAACGGTGGGGAACTAGCCAAATATTTCCCAACCAGCCTGATGGAAACCGGCATGGATATTATGCGAGCATGGGTGGCGCGGATGATTATGCTCAGCTTGTACCGCACTGGCAAACTACCGTTCAAGGACGTTTACCTGCATGGTATGGTCAACGACGAACATAATCAAAAAATGTCCAAATCCAAAGGCAATGTCATCAATCCAATGGAATTAGTCTCAGAATTTGGCTCAGACGCCACCCGCATGGGCATCATCGCTGGCCGCGCGCCGGCCCAGCATCAAGCCTTCAACAAGGGCGCGGTCATTGCTGCTCGTAATTTCTGTAATAAGCTGTGGAATATCGCTCGTTTCGTCGAGGCGCAAATCGGCGATGAACACCAAATCGTTGACCTGGAGCCGCAAACCCCAGCCGACCACTGGATCATCCGCCAGCTGAATGACGCCGCCAACAATGTCGCCGTCCGTCTGGAGCAATATCGCTTTTCTGAGGCCGCGGATACGGTCTATCACGCTATTTGGGACGACCTAGCGGATTGGTATATCGAATCGTCAAAAACCGCTATCAACCGCCCATTGCTGTCATGGGCGCTGGCGACTAGCCTGAAAATCGCTCATCCGTTCGCGCCATTTGTCACTGAAACTATTTGGCAGACGCTTAATTACACCGATGGCATTTTAATGCGCGACCACTGGCCAACCCCAGAAAAGTTTGATCCTATCGCCGCCGAGCAGTTTGAACAGCTGAAGACGCTGGTCGCGGAAGGCCGCTGGGTAATCGCCGAACTGCCGGGCAATAAGAAATACCGCTTGTTATACGGTAATGACAGCCTCATCGCTGATAATCAAGACACCATCAAACACCTCATGCGCCTGGAGTCAATTGCACACACCGATCAACCGCGAGGCCTTAGGTTGGCGGCAGCAAATAGGGAAGCATGGCTCGACATTGATGAAGAAACACTCTATCAGCACCAAACCGACCTCGAGGTACGGTTGGGTGAAGCGCGGCAAACCTTGTCAAATCTCCAAGCACGACTGGATAACCCAACCTATATCGAAAAGGCACCGGCCCATCTCGTTGAGGAGACTCGCCAGCAACTAGCCGAGCAAGAAAAGCTCATCCAGCGTTTTATCAGTGAGCTCGACGTTATCAGCTCACGCTAATCGGGTCAATCATCAGTCGATGCCCATCAATGTCACCATCGCCACCGCGGCTGACGAGTTTGGTGTGTAGGTGCTTACGATCAGCACTGCGCGGCGTCGTCCGCGGATGAGTTTGCCCGTCTTTTAGCGCCCCCGAAAAGTCGTGATGGTCAGAGTGAGTGTGCGGCGAGGAATGCGGCTTGCTGTGGTGGTCGTCATCAACCTGGCGCGCATCACTCATGAGTTGCCAAGCAGAAACAATCGCTTTATCAATATTTGTATCGTGTAGAAACACGCCGAGGCTGGTCGACAGGCCCAATGCCATCGTGGTAGTGGTAATAATGTGTGATAAATATTTCATATTCTTTTTATGTTTATCTCTATGGACCTAACCATAGCAATGTTAGGATAATAGCATAATGTTTTTAATTTGTCAATAATATTTCCTGATTTAGATGGTGCCGTCGGCCCAAAATTCTATCCGATACCCACTCCGCATGCCAACAAAACAATAAAATAAGTCCCGGATAAACCGAGACCTCGATAACGTAACTCTGGCGGAGGAGGGGAGATTCGAACTCCCGCTACAGGTCTCCCCGTACTAACGATTTAGCAAACCGTCCCCTTCAGCCACTTGGGTACTCCTCCATGAGCCAAAAATAGTGTATCATAGAAGCAGTGGTCTGGCTAGCCCTGCGGCTAGCAGGCGGGCCGCAAAACTTGACAATAAACCTAAGAGAGAGGATAATAACGCGCATGAAGAGATTTTTCGCAGGTATCGTTAGCATCATGCTGACCATCGGTGTCGGCACGGTAGTTTTGAGCACTCCAGCGTTCGCGCTCGGCGAGGGCGGCGTCACTCGTGGCATCAATGATGCGCGTGGCGATGGTGTACCAACTAACTTAACTAATGGTGACGGCTCGCTGGTCAAAAAAATTATCAACATCATGCTCTATTTCATCGGTATCCTCGCTGTGGTGATGCTGATTTTTGGTGGTTTTCGCTACGTTGTCTCTAGCGGCAACAAAGACGCCGTCACCTCGGCAAAGAACACCATTCTCTATGCCGTCATTGGTCTGCTCGTCGCCCTATTTGCTTACGCCATCATTCAATTTGTCCTCAATACCGTAATTGGTCTTGGCGGTAATTCTACCGACGTATAGCAGATCATACCGCTCGTGGTATACTAGACATATGGAAGAGCAGCCACACGCAACCGACACCGAAAACACCCAACAAGACGCGGCCCAGCCGATGACTGACTTATCGCAGCCCATCGCCTGGCAAGCTCCCGAGGGCGTGCAGGCCCACCGCACGACTGGCTGGTATATTGCTGTTGGTTTCGTAGTGCTTGCCCTGATGGCGCTGGCGATCTTTGTTTTTAATAGCTGGACATTCGCGATTTTGCTGCCGATTATGGCGGTGGCGCTCGTACTACTTCGATCCAAGCCATCAGTGATGGTCAATTACGCCATCAGTCCCAAGGGGGTTTACGTCGCCGACCGCTTGTATGATTTTAGTGAATTTCGAGCCTTTGGGCTGGGGCAAGACGGCGATCAGCACTCGGCAATTTTACTGCCGGTCAAGCGGTTCTCACCGGCACTGACCATCTATTTTTCTGAGGCCGAGGGCGAGACCATCGTCGACATGCTGGGGGCACGACTACCGATGCAAGAAATCGCGCCAGATGCGCTGGAGAAGCTCATTCGGATCATCAGGCTATAGCTTGCCCCGAGTTAACAGGTGTGCTAGAATACAAAAGTTCATTGCCGCTGGCATTGAAAGTTCTTTATATTTTTGTTATAGCCAATCGGATTTCCGAAAGGCTGTATGCACCCGTAG
>CAUUSE010000038.1:0-3949 GCA_963547725.1 uncultured Candidatus Saccharibacteria bacterium
ATGCAGCTGGGCAAACGGCATACTGCCGCTCTCGAACCAGCAGTCCAGCACCTTGTCGATACGCGTGAACGTTTCGCCATTAATCGTAAAGGTGATATCATCTACCCACGGGCGGTGGTAATCATCCAGCTCCACGCCGCTCAGTTCCTTCAGCTCCGCATACGAGCCAACCACCTTCACCGTGCCGCGGTCGCCCTTCCACACCGGCATAGCCGTCGCCCAGAAGCGGTCGCGACTCAGGTTCCAGTCGGGCGCTTGCTCGATATTTTTGGCAAAACGACCGTGCTTGAGGTGGCTCGGGAACCAATTGATATGCTCGTTCTCATCCAGCATCAGCGGCTTTTGCCCCTGGATATCAAAGAACCAGCTGGGGATGGCCCGGTACATAATGCGCTGCTTGCTTCTAGGATTAAACGGATATTCGTGGCGAATGTACTCAATCTTCCACACCGCGCCCTTTTCTTTCAGATCTTTGGCGATGAACTTGTTGTTATCCCAAACTTCCAGGCCTTTGTAATTGCCATCGGTGTAGTAGCCATTGTCATCGATAACATGGAAAGCGCTAATACCATAACTTTTGGCTAACTCAAAGTCGTCCTCACCGTAAGCCGGCGCGATATGCACAATGCCCGTACCCGATTCATGCGACACGAAATCCGCTGCATAAATAGTGTGAATCTTGTCGTTGGCTGGCCAGGTCGAGCCGGTATCAAGCGGCTGGTATTTCTTACCCACCAATTCGCTACCGGGGAATTTCCGTAATACTTCGTAATCCAGCGGCTGATGTTTTTCGTCCTGCAGGGTGCGCCCCAGCGCTTCCTCGGCAAGGATGAATTTTTCGCTTAACGGCAGTGTAATCTCTGGCGCCAAACTCTTCTCCGCCGCAAAGAAGTGCCCCTTGCCGGGTTCATATTGCATTACTGCGTCAAGCTCTGTGCCAAGCTGCGCAAAGCCCTGGTTAAGTACCTCAACATCGTCCGAATGGATAATGGTCGGCCGCTGATCAATCTTCCCTCGCACCTGAGCAAGATCAACCGCAAGGCCAACATAGCCCGATTCTTGCTTCCATTGCTCATCACTGCTATTCGACACACCACACGCTGGCGCGATCATCGTCAGCGATGCAACCGTCACATTAGCATCCTGCAGATACTTCAAGAATGTCGCTGTACCAAGCGAATGCGTCACCACATGCGCATTAGCAAAGTCGTATTGTGCCAACTGCTCTACATTCTCTGCCAAGTCTGGGCTATCAGGGTTGATGTGGTCAATGATCGTCACCGTATAGCCCTGTTGCTCAAGCTGCTGCTTCAGCTGCGGGTAGTACTCACACGATGCATAAGCATGCTTGCCCGAGAGCAAGAACACATTTTTTGTACCCTTTGGCACCTTTACCTCGCAATAGGTCATATCTGGGTTAACCGCCAGCATCAAGTTAGCTGGCAGTGTCCATGGGGTGGTGGTCCAGGCTAAAACAGCAGCATCGTCAGCCAACCGAAACTTCACATACACACTCGGGTCAGTCACCGTTTGGTAGGCGTCGTTGTCCATGGTCACTTCGGCCTTGCTCACCGGGGTAGCAAACTTGGTGTCGTACATCAACACCTTTTCGCCTTCGTAGATTTTGCCAGCCTCATACAGCTGTTTAAAGGCCCACCAGACACTCTCCATAAAGTCCTTGTCCATAGTGCGGTAGGCGCCCGTAAAGTCCACCCAGCGACCGATGCGGTCGATCACGCCCTGCCACGTCTCACTGTTCGCCACCATGCTCTCACGCGCCTTGGTGATGTATTTTTCCAGGCTGATGGTCGGCAAAGGATTGCCGTCTTTATCAAGTGGCGCTGGCTGGTCGCTATTCGTCACAATCTGCCGCCGATCCATAATGTTCATCTGCTTTTCGACGAAATTCTCTGCCGGCAGGCCATGGCAATCCCAGCCCCAGCGACGCTCCACACGCTTGCCTTTCATCGTCCAGTAGCGTGGCACCGCGTCCTTGACGATGCTACTAAGCAGCGTACCATGGTGCGGCACCCCAGTGATAAACGGCGGCCCATCATAAAAAACGTAGGCATTATCCGCCGGTCGCTGCGCCACCGACCTTTCGAATGTCTGGTCGTCCTTCCAGCGCTGCACCCAGTCCTTCTCGTATTCTGCCGCTCGACGGCGTGTGCCATGTGTGAATTTCATACTTCCTCCTTTACTTAACCTTGTTCATTTCCATCAGTTGTTTATTACGATAAGTTAGATCACCACGGGCATTAAAACCTTGTTTTTCCCAAAATTGGTTAGCAGCATAATTATTACTAAACACTAGTAGTGCTACTTTTACAATTCCCTCTTTGCGAATCGCCTCCAGAGCCTGATTAACGAGATTTTGACCAATTTTCTGACAACGATAAACTAAATCAACTGCCGTGTGGTAAATAAATCCTCGCCGGCCATCATGACCAGCCATAATCACGCCAACAACCTTACCATTATCTTCTGCCACAAAACAAGTTTCCGTATTACGATCCAAAAACCGCTCCACACCCTGACGCGAATCATCAATATCATTCAGTCCGACTCCATCACACGCCATCCATAAATTATATACTTGTTGATAATCACTAATTGTCATTTTACGAATATTCACTTATTATTCCTCCTGATTTATCACTACTTTTTACTTCATCTCGTAAGTATTTACCAATTTACCGAGCTTATCAAAAATCGGTACATTGTCCTTGTATCCACGCGGCGATATCGGTGATGGATGAAAGATTGGTATAACTCGCGTCCCGTGAACAGAAAATATCTTCCCCGCAACGTCAGTCAATCTCCGAAATGGCTGATTGATCAGCATCTGCGTCGGAATAGTTCCCATCGTCAGTACCAGTTTTGGTCGTAGGATCTGAATTTGCCGCTCAAGAGTCGGTTGGTAGAACTGAGCCAGCTTCTTCAGGTGATGACGATCCGACGGAAAACACTTGATCGCCTCTAAAAAGGTCACCGACAGGAGCTCCTTATCAAGGATAGCGAGGAGTTTTTGCATTATCGCACCACTTGGCAGCAGCTTTCCGTCTGTATTATGCCAGGCGACGCCACTCTTTACCCAGCCAGTTCGCGCTGGCGCTTCACCGACAATAACAATATCGTTATTATCCCCAAACCAAATCATCTTCTCATGCAAGCAGTCCTCGCCCATACAGCCATAATCCACGCTAGCTATCTCATCAGCTACCTGATCTAATTCCGCTAGAAATTGCACCGACTGCACGCGCAATGGATCATGTTGTTGGTCAGTCATACTCTACTCCTTAATAATATATTTCTCAGTGCCATCACTGCTGCATCATCCAGCGGCCGCACTCGATCCCTATGCCGATCGCTATACCCAAGCGCACCCTTCTGATTTGTATAGAGCGTTATGTGCGGAATGATAAACTCTGCCCGCGGGATCAGTTCACGAATAGCATCACGCCACGTCTCTAGTTCATCCCATCGAGCAAGCGCGATAATCGTTTCACGGTTAGTCGTGTCGTCCTTTAGCTTGAGAAAATCACCGGTCAATTCTGGCTCTGTAGTCATTGCTGCACCAGCTTGACACGACACCTGTTCCAGTCGTCCATAGCCGGCCTCATCGAACCCGTACTCCTCATGCACCACGAATAACGACAAATGGAATTCATCATCTTTCAGCGATAGCCCCGCCACCTGACGCGGAAAGTCTATCGCACAAACCAAATCAGTCATATCATACATGATATAATCATGTGTCTGATCAATGACAAAATTGTTCACTCGACTATTACGCATACATCCCTTCATATTGAGCAGCTCCT
Source organism: uncultured Candidatus Saccharibacteria bacterium (assembly GCA_963547725.1). Lineage (GTDB taxonomy): Bacteria > Patescibacteriota > Saccharimonadia > Saccharimonadales > Saccharimonadaceae > Nanosynbacter. Next base: position 3,825 of record CAUUSE010000038.1, read on the forward strand.
ACTAGTATCAAACGAGAACTCTCTCAAACAAAAATCACCTCTCTTGACTTCGAGAATCCGCTGGAGGTGCTTCAAACGGACGGTACCATCTCGATTCCAAAAGAAGTGATTCTTCCGTGGGTTTT
>CAUUSE010000039.1:0-3681 GCA_963547725.1 uncultured Candidatus Saccharibacteria bacterium
GGCATTAAACTCACCCTGCGAACCAGTACAAACCACGGTGATTTGGCTATCCGGCAGCTTGATGATATCTTCCATCTTCATGACGGTATTTTTCGGGATCTTAATGGTTCCTGAGCGCAGCGCCACCTCCAGGTTCTGAATCATCGAAAAGCCAGCAAACGCCACCTTACGCCCATGCTTATGCGCTTCTTCCAAAATCAATTGCAAGCGATGCACCTGCGAAGAGAAACAGCTTAAAATCACTCGACTGTTACTGAATTTATCCATCACCTGGCCGATAGAATATTGAATATCAAACTCAGTGTGCGTGTGCGTACCAGCTGATTCACAGTTGGTCGATTCATTCATGAACATCAACACGCCCTCTTTGGCGGCGATTTCTGTCATACGCTCAAGATCAAACTTTTGGCCGTCAACCGGACTTTCCTCAAATCGCCAGTCACCAGAGTCAATCACCACACCCAGCGGCGTCCGAATGATCACCGCCGTTGAATCTGGAATTGAGTGGTTCACCCGCACCAATTCTACCGAAAAATGCTTCGACACTTGAACAACCTCGTGGCTCAATGGGTCCATTACCCGAAAGTCCGGCTGAAAATCGGTATCCGCATCAGACATCGACTTGTCCAGCATGCCGATGGTAAATTTCGACGCATAGACCGGTGCTGGAATCCGGTGGATAAAGTGCCGGAAGGAACCGATGTGATCAAGGTGCCCATGGGTAAACACATGCGCCTTGATTTTATGCTTATTTTCCTCTAGCCATGTGATATCTGGCGTAATGTAGTTGATGCCTGGATAATCACTACCTGGAAACAGGAAACCCATATCCACAATGATAATCTCATCGTCATACTCAATGGCGTTCATGTTTTTACCGATGCCCATTTCGCCGACACCGCCGATTGGGATGATCCTTAGTTTTGGCTTGCCGCCGCGAACACGCTTTGGCTGCATTTTGGCGCTAAATTGCTCGCCGCCATAGCCGTTGTAGACCGACTTATTGACCGGAATATCGATCACGTGCTGCGATGCCCTGAGATTAACGTTCTCACTCGTGCGCCGCTGCGCCCGAAACACTTCGCCTTTGCGAGTGGTGGTGCTATTCATCACCGCTGTGTTACTTTTTTTTGTAGCTGGTCGTTTTGACTGATCATCGCCCTTCGGCGTCGCAAGTCGTCTCTGGCCCATGCGTATTGTTCTCCTTTTATAAAAATAAATACCTTGCAAAATTAGAATGACAGGCGATAGACATGGGGGCAACGTACGACAAATCTATCCCCTAACAATTGCGTTCATTATAGCACGGGGTGCCAGCTCTTGTCAAAAATAGCTCAGGCGCTCGCCTGGACGGCCAATTGCGCCGCCCGCACAAAATCGTCAATTAACGTCTGCCGCAACGCCCCGTTATACAGCGCCGCTGCCGGATGATACAGCGGAATCACCAAGAACTTCAAACCGTTGAACTGTGCCCAGCGCGGATTGCCATGATCACGCGAGATCGCCAAGTCAGGAATAAATGCCATGCCGCTATGCCGACCCAGTGTGATGACTACCTTTGGTTGAATAATTTGCAATTGGCGCATCAAATACGGCCAAAAAGCGCGCTTCTCCTCCGGCAGCGGGTCACGATTGTTTGGCGGCCGATACTTAACGATATTGGTGATATAGACATCTTGACGACGTAACTGGGCTGCGGCTAACATCTCGTCAAGAAATGTACCAGCTGCCCCAACGAATGGTTTGCCCTGAAGGTCTTCGTTTTTTCCTGGCGCTTCACCGATAAATACAATGTCTGCGTCAGCCCGACCATCACCCATCACCAGCTGCGTCGCCTGCAGCGCCAAGTCATGACAAATATCACCAGCGATAATCTCTGCCGCCAAAACCTCCAGTTGCGCTGCCTCATCCATATTTCTATTATACAAAACACCTCGTCACTATGCGAGGTGTTTTGCTTGATGCTGAGGCGAAAATTACTTTTCAGCTTTTTCTTTCACTAAGTTGATGAATTCTCGCTCGTGTTTCTGTAGGTTTGACTCTTGAATCTTTTTAGCAAAGCCGGCCAGTGGATTTGAGCTACCCGACGGTAGACGCGGTACCCGAGTAGTGTAGTCTTTATTAGCGCGTGCCACGAAGTAATCACCCAGCAACTTGTAATACTCTTTCATTTGCTTGCCAAAGTCCTGTGCTTCTTTCTGTTCTGATTTGGCAACGTTATCGAGCAGCTTATAGCAGTCGCTCATCTTTTCATCGTAGAGCTTCTTTACTTCGTCTCCTGACTTACCGACATAGCCGAAGAAGCTTGGTGCGCACTTCTTAGAAAAGTCCTTCATATCTCCTATCAGACTGGCAATGGCAAGCAAATTCGGGCGTACTTTTTCGTAGGCAGTCTTGTATTCACCGAAAGATTTTTTGGTCTCCTCGTCGCGCATAATCTTTGATGCATCAAGTTTTTTCATCATTGTATCAGCACGCTCCACCGCCTCTTCAATCAGCTTCTTTGCGTTATCAGCATTCGACGACTTGAGTGCCGAGTTGAGGCTGTTGCCGTCAAACTCTTTCATGGCCTTAGCAGCTTCTTGGTAATCAGCCTTTGATGGCCCACCAAGGAATATAACTGCCAACACGATACCAACGACAATGACTATCAAACCAATTGAGCCACCGATGATACCCCATAGCGCACCCTTGCTCAAGCCCTTTTTGGGCTGCATTGGCACACCCTGCTGCAGCGGCTGCTGCGATTGTGGAGCCGATGGTACTGGCTGTGGTACTACTGGAGCAGCCTGCTCATTTGCTGCTGGCGGTGTTGCTGTCGGTTGTGGTACGTTTTTATTATTCTTATCGTCCATAATCCCCCTCAATTAGTCTTATATTCTCCTATTGTAGCGTACTTTGCTAAAAAGCAAAAGTTACAACCCGATCATCGTCAAGTTAATCTTACCGCGCTCATCAATACCAGTGATTTTCACGCGAACGGTTTGTCCTTCCTTGACCACATCAGTCACCTTAGCCACGCGATGATCGGCCAGCTTCGAGATATGCACCATCCCGTCAACTCCCGGCAGAATATTCACGAAGGCTCCGAAATCTTTGATACTGACCACCTTGCCCTCATAGATTTTGCCAACTTCCGGCTCCTCAACCAGGCTTTTAATCCAATTGAGAGCTTTCTCGATCGATTCGCCATTCGGGCTGGCGATGGTGATCAAGCCGTCTTCCTTAATATCAACCTCGGCGCCAGTCTCGCTGGTGATCTTGTTAATCACCTCGCCGCCCTTGCCAATGACCGCACCGATTTTATCTGGGTCAATTTTTAGCTTTTCAATCCGCGGCGCGTATGGGCTGAGTGCTTCGCGCGGCGCTGGCAAAATACTTAGCATATGGTCAAGGATAAATGCCCGGCCAGCCTTACTCTGCTCAATCGCTTGGCGCAGCACTGCCACCGGCAAACCATGCACCTTCATATCCATCTGCAGCGCCGTGATACCCTTGGCTGTACCAGTCACCTTGAAGTCCATGTCACCGGCAAAGTCCTCGGCATCGGCAATATCGCTCAATACGTACGGTGTATCACCGTCCATCATCAGACCCATGGCGATACCGCTAACTGGTGCCGAGAGAGGCACGCCAGCATCCATCAACGCCAGACAGCTCGAACAGGTCGCTGCCATCGAC
>CAUUSE010000040.1:0-2858 GCA_963547725.1 uncultured Candidatus Saccharibacteria bacterium
CAAAATTTCCTCCTTTAGCCGCGTTAACCGCGAAATAGTTAATTCAATCCAGCGTAAATCCGCCTCCAAATGATACAGCGCATGATCGATCAGCAGCATATCCGATAAATTGCTGTCACGCCGCTGAGCTGTCAGCTCACGCATCCGTTGGATGTGCGCCTGCCGTTGATTATCCAGATACGGCGAAGCGTCACCGTCCTTCAGGATGGCCAGCACTACTTTGATATACATGGTCGCTTGCAGTTGCGGCGACGGCGCCTCTGGTGATTCCAGCCACGCCTGCAAATCTTGCTTACCCTCGTCGGTAATTTCATACCGAACCCGATCCGGCCCGCCCGATTCGCTGGTATCAGTAATTTCTTTGACCTTGTTGTCGCGTTTGAGCCGCGCCAGAGTTGAATATATCTGACCGGTTAAAATTGGCTTGTCCTTACCAAAATAGCCGTCATATTTTTTCTTTAACTCATAGCCATAATTTGACTCTTCCGCTAAAAAACCTAACAGGGTATATTGAACGCTCATACTCTTACTATACACCCTGTGTTTAGTTATTGCAAGAGTTTTATACACTCAGTGTATAGTTTGTATTGGCGACCAACTACCCGCTCTCTTGCTATACGATCTACCCCATCACAGCCACCTCATTCCGTAGCCCGCCACCCAAACGCGAGTAGACTGCACCAGAATGCATACTATTATGCAATTTTGACGTATAATGGATGCATGGTTCAATTTTGCCGAGTGTATAATAAACGGCGCTCTGTCAAGTCGGCCGCGTTGGGGGTTAGTAAAATTCTCAGCTTACCACCCTACTTGCTACTGGCAATTGTCTTATTCGTGCTGTTTGCACTCATTATTTTCTTTGCCATCAACGCCAATTTTTATGGCCCGCTGATGATGTCGCGACTACCAATATTAGACAAAATCTCCCTTTTTGGAACCATGTTCATTGATATATTCAAACAGGGCTTCAGCTCGCTAAACGGCGCGCTACTGCTCATGGTGTCACTCCTCCAAGGACTGTCAATTACCGTCGTCATTTTCACTGCCAAGAAAAATAAGCGTAATGAACAGTCGGTCACTCGACAAGTCGGACTCAGCGGCTTGGCCTCCGTGGCTGCCGCCATCGGTTTGGGCTGCGTTCCTTGCGGCACGTCACTCATCCTGCCGCTCGTTGCCGTGTTCTTCTCAGGCGCCGCCACAGCCACTGCCGCCACTGTCGCCAGCACCCTCGTGCTGATCCTAGCCCTGCTATTAAGCCTCTTTTCACTCTACAAGTCTGGACAAATCGCCTTTATGTATACAGAATTAGCAAAACAGGGGGAAGTATGAATCGACAAAAAACAGCCGGCATAGCGCTCATTTGGGTCATTTTAGGAATTATGATCGCAGGCATTGTAGCGCTATTTATCTATGGCATTATTAATCGCCCGCCAAATCGCCACATTGGTGACGGCAAGCCGTGGAACGAAAAGATGTCGCAAGGCTCTACTGAGGCCAAGCACGTATTCGTTGACTATACTGATTATTTCTGCTCATTCTGTGCCGAAGTTGAAGCGGCCACCAACGCTGATTTCTTCAAAAATGAGTATCTCAAATCAGGCAAAGTTCGCTACGAACACCGCGTGGTGACGCTGCTCAAAGAAGTTACCGACAACACAGAAACTGGCGCTCACGCTGCTTTTTGCGCCGCTGACCAAGACAAATATTGGCAATATACACACGACATCGTGCCACGCATCAAACGTGATTATTTTGACAAAGGAATTGGTGTGAAAAACGTTGCCGTACCGCAAAAAATTCCACCACTACCGTTAGAATATTTCCTAACTTCTGCCAAGAGTGTCGGTATGGACGAGGCAAAATTTGCTGATTGTATGACTAAGAAACCGCACCAAAATGAGATTGAGAATAATACCAAGAAAGCCCTCTCGCTTGGCGTGAGTGGTCTACCATACATGGTAGTCAATGACTATGTCGCCAGTGGATTTATGGGCGGCGAAAATGGACTGAAGGCAATTTTGAAAGCTGGTGGAGTGAACTAATGTCTGCCAAAAAAACGCAAACGAAATCTCAAAAATTATCAAAAGAACGACCGTCAACTCAGCCTCGTCGTGAGCCAAAAACCAGCACAGCGCCCCAAAGCACATCAAAACTAAGCAGTGTCTTATTCGCCATACTACTTTTGTTGGCGGTAGTCGCCATGGCGGCGTTATTTTATCTCCAATCCATACAACCACCCGTCCAGCGCCCAACCGTTCTGGAAGATGAAAAGTACTATTTCACCGATTCACGCTATGCTGGCATCCGCTCCAAGTTCGTAACGCGCGACACCAAACACGAGAAAGTTTCGATCGAATACCCAATCACCAGCAACTCCAAAATCAACAAACTCATCGCCCGAGCAATTGACCGCGCCGACGGCGATTTTCGCCACACCGCCACTAACGCTCCGACATTCGACCGGCCAATGACAGAGACGATTAGTTATCAAGTTACGCATAATAATTCGACCGCTCTGTCGATGATCGTCAATATTAAACAAGATATGCACGGCGCGCATCCGGTGTCGCTGACGCATTTTTGGACGTTTGACAAGAAGTCTGGCGAGATGATTGGCTTGGATAATTTGACCGAGAAATCGGAGGAAGCCATCAAGGCAATCGTGGCAGCTGCTCGGTACGACGTCGCGCAGACCATCAAGCAGCGCCAGCAACCGGAGGTGAATCTTGATGAGATGATCACCAAGGAGGCGTTATCGAACTTCACCATCACTGATGATGGTAACACCTTGGCTTGGCCAATTGGACAGGCGTCGCTCTTGCCGTCAGCCTACGGCGAAATGACGATCAAAGTGC